>JAAYBA010000210.1 GCA_012719085.1 Planctomycetota bacterium | reverse complement strand
CGATGCGGCCGGGGACCTGTGGGGACCGCCGGAAGACGACAACGAGCCGAAGGTCGCTTTCCCCTTTGCGCGCCTGCAACGAGCGGCCGCCGCACGGCAGCCAAAAAGCCTCAAGCCCTCGCGATGTGGATGCCGATCAACACGTGCAGATGGCCGGCGTCGGACAGCACGGAAAGTCGCCGGAACTCTTTGACAACGACAAGAGGTCTCCCGGACAAGCAAAGACTTGGAGTGGAGTTCGCGCCCCTGCGCGAAACAGCAGACAGGTATTTCAAACACACCCAAAAAATGATGTAAGGGAATACTCTCGCGCTGGCCCGGCAGGGGCCCTTTTTTTTTGCTTGAACCATCGACGTCCTGGGGGACCTCTTCACGTCATGCCCTGTTGTCCCCCCCCACCGTCGCCGATTCGAGTCTACCGATCGTCCCGCGATTCTTCGGTCCTCCGCCGGAAGGATCGGGGTATTTGCCTACTTGTCCGCACGTCGGCTCTTCTCTACGATGGCTCTCTGTCGGATCCTGTCAACGATCCGAGCGTACCGGCGGCCGCCGTGGCCGTTGGACCGAATCGAGAGTCTTTGAAAGGAGCATGCGATGAAGACTGCTGTGTTGACCTGTGCCTCTCTGGCCCTGCTGGGTCTGTTTCTGAGCGGCTGTTCGACCACGCCGGAATCGGCCGACGACAGGATCGCGATGACCGCCAAGGTCCAGGACGCGATCGACCGCGCCAGGACCGCCGACTCCGGCTTGGCCGAATTCTTTGAGAAATCAGTCGGCTATGCCGTCTTCCCAACGGTGGGCAAGGGCGCCATCGGCGTCGGAGGCGCCTACGGCAAGGGCCAACTGTACGAGAACGGCCGCCTCGTCGGCTACTGCACGCTGACCCAGGCCACGATCGGACTGGCTCTCGGAGGACAGGCCTATACCGAGTTCATCTTCTTCGAGACAACGGAGGCGCTGGAGCGATTCAAGTCGGGTAACTTCGCCTTTGCCGCCCAGGCCTCGGCGGTGGCCCTCAAGTCGGGTGCAGCCGCCAACGCCAAGTACGAGAACGGCGCCGCCGTCTTCACGATGGGCGAGGCGGGCCTGATGTACGAGGCCTCCGTCGGCGGACAGAAGTTCACCTACGAACCGATCCTGTAGTGACAGCGTGACCAAACCCGTTCCCCGAAGGCGTTCGCTTTCGGGGAGCGGTTCGCTTTCGCTGCAGCACTGCACGGGAGGGGTCTGTCCTTCGCGCTTGCGAACCGCCGGTCGAGCCATATAGTATTCGGTGGTGATCTCCAACACTGGCTACACCCGATCCACAGCTTTGAAGGAGGCCGATCATGACGCAACAGACTCCCCCGACGAAAACGACAATCGCATTGACCCTCATCGCCGTCCTGCTCGTGTCGGCGTGCGTGTCGCTGGCGCCCTGCGCGGAGCGGACCGGAGGACCCAACGCCGAAAACCTGCGCAGCGGCAGGAACTATATCGAAACGAAGGTCTACAGCGAACAGGAGGACCGCGAGCTTCTGAAGCGGTTCGAAGGTCTGCGCGTCGCGGACGTTTCCGACGGCATGGACAAGGTCGGCCTGGCGAACATGGGCCTGATGTCTCCCGAGATTCACGCCGCCTGGAAAGACACGAAGGAATACAAGCACCGCTTCATCGGCATCGCCGTCACCGCACGCTACGTCCCGACCAACGATCCGCCCGCCCCCGCCATGGAGACCGAAGCCTTCGACGCCTGGGTCGGCAAGACCTACAACGAGGTGACGCCCGAGCCGTTTGTCCCGCTGATCCGCGAGGGGACGGCGTTGGTGATCGACGACGCCGAGACCCGCGACGTCGGGAGTATCGGCTCGAACAACATCATGGGCTGGAAGCTGCGGGGCTGCGTGGGCGTGGTCACCGATGCGACCGCTCGCGACACAGACGAGATCGCCACCGAGGAGATTCCCCTGTACTTCCGCCATCCCGGCCGAGGCATCCGCCCGGGACGCAACGAGATTGAGTCGGTCAACCGGCCCATCGAGTGCGGCGG
>JAAYBA010000024.1 GCA_012719085.1 Planctomycetota bacterium | reverse complement strand
GTTCTCCTTCACCGTATGCGATCTCTGCTCGCTCACGTGGCGAGCGTAGCGGCGATATCGTCTTTCACATTGCCGATCGGCTTGATGTCGAACTTCTCGACGAGCACGTTGAGCACGTCCGGCGTGACGAAGGCCGGCAGGCTCGGTCCGAGGCGGATGTCTTTGACGCCCAGGTGCAGCAGGGTCAGCAGGATCGCCACCGCCTTCTGCTCGAACCACGAGAGGACCAGCGACAGCGGCAGGTCGTTGACGCCGCAGTTGAACGCGCCCGCCAATGCCACCGCAATCTGCACCGCCGAATAGGCGTCGTTGCACTGCCCGACGTCGAGCAGTCGCGGAATGCCGTCGATGTCGCCGAATTCGAGCTTGTTGAAGCGGTACTTGCCGCACGCCAGCGTCAGGATCACGCAGTCGTCGGGGACCTGCTCGGCGAACTCGGTGTAGTAGTTGCGTCCGGGCTTGGCCCCGTCGCAGCCACCGATCAGGTAGAAATGGCGGATCTTGCCCGCCTTGACCAGATCGATCACCTTGCCGGCGGCGTTCATCACCGCGTTGTGCCCGAAGCCGATGGTGATGTACTGGGCCGGCTCATCGGCGGCAAAGCCCGGCTGGGCCAGGGCCGAGGCGATGACCGGTGCGAAGTTGCGGTCGTCGATGTGCTTGACGCCGGGCCAGCCGACCAGGCCGAGCGTGAAAACGCGGTCCTTGTAGCTGTCCTTGGGCTTCATGATGCAGTTCGTCGTCATGACGATCGGGCCGGGGAACGCATCGAACTCGGTCCGCTGATTCTGCCAGGCGCCGCCGTAGTTGCCCGTCAGGTGTTTGTACTTCTTCAGGCCCGGATAGGCGTTGCACGGCAGCATCTCACCATGTGTGTAGACGTTGATCCCCTTGCCCTCGGTCTGCTTGAGCAATTCGTCGAGGTCTCGCAGGTCGTGGCCCGAGACCAGGATACACTTGCCCTTGACCGGCGTGACGCGGACCTGCGTCGGCTCGGGGTGGCCGTAAACGCCGGTGTTGGCGGCGTCGAGCAGCTCCATCGCGCGGAGGTTGATCTCGCCGGTCTTGAGGGCCTTGGCGAGCAGGTCGTTGACGTCGGCCGGACCGGTGGTCAGGTAGTCGAGCATCTCGTGGAAGTCCGCGTAGAGCTGGGGATCGTCTTTGCCGAGGATCTCCGCATGATCGACATACGCGGCGGCGCCCTTGAGGCCGTAGACGATCAGCTCCTGCAGGCCGGCCGGCGTGCCGCCGAGCTTGTCGATCCACTTGCTGATCGAGACGTCCTGCGCCTTGGCCAGCAGACCCTGAAGGTCGTCGGTGTTCTCCCACCATCGGACCGGACAGGAGAAGGTCTCGACCGTCTTGCCGGCCCGGCTTGCGGCCTGCTCGTAGAGCGACTGCGCCTTGGCCTTGATGATCGCCGCCTCCTGGAGAAACGTGCCGAACCAGCGAAGGTCGAAGTTCACGTTCGTGATCGTGCTGAACAGCGCCTTGACCATGAACACGTCGACGGCCCGGTCCCGGGCCCCCATCTGGTGGGCGCGGCACGCATACCGTGAAATGTCCTTGGTCGCGTAAATCAACAGATCCTGAAGCGCCGCCGTCTCCGGATCCTTGCCGCATGCCCCCACCGTCGTGCATCCCGTCCCCTTGGCCGTCTGCTCGCACTGATAACAAAACATAATTGCTCTCCTTTGATTAGTAATACTTCGTTCCGATGTTCGGCTCGTGTTGCATCCGTTCGTATCCCTGTCGTTGCTCCGCCGTCACAGCAACCTCGT
>JAAYBA010000023.1 GCA_012719085.1 Planctomycetota bacterium | reverse complement strand
GGTCCGTATTCGTGCCGAAGCCTGGCGAGTTGCCGGCTCTGTCGCCAGTACGCCGGATAATCATGCCATGAATGCTGGATCGGGGCCTTCCGTCCACAATGCTCTGCGATCTGCGTCCACCGGTCTTGTGATTTGCGTATGGCTCGCTGGACCAGACGCCAGAGATGGCGGCTCTCCGGCCGGACCCCGTCATTGGCGGATGGAATCCTCGCCCCTGGTCCATACAGCCCCCGCACGGCCTCATGGAAGATCCTGCCCCCGGCTTTCAACGCCATGGGGCAGCGGAAGCCGAATTCGACGATGCGCCGGTCTGTCGCAATCAGGCTCTTCGGCAGCACGCGTCGTTCCGCGTTCCAGCCCGCCGTTCGTGCGTCCTGCGGATTCAGGAGCAGCCATTCGGCCGCACTCGAACGCTCGGAATCGGCGTATGCGGCGAAAAAGACGTCTCGTCGCGCGGCGATTTGTTCCACCATATCCGCCGCCAGATACCCTCGCGCAACGGGATCGACCCCATCTCGTCGGCTGGTGCATCGTCTCTCATACGTTGCCGGCAAAAGCCCGCCCATCCGTCCGACTCGGACGATATCGTGAGCGAAGTAGCCCTTCAGATATGTATCGAGCTTCGTGCCATCCAGAATACGCCGGGCGCCGAACCTCTCGATCTCATCCAGCAATCCGATCGCATGGGCATGCGTAAATTCCCCCTCACACCCGATGAATCTCGTCGCGACCTCAATCGTGCCGGCGAGATACTCGGGATCTCTGGCAATCGGATGCCACGGTCTGCCATAACACCGAGCGACCCGTTCGGCCGTTCTTGTCTCCCGATTCGGCCGCTCGCAGAACGTCAGACCCGAACAGTCCACCTCATCCGGCACGAGGGCCATGATCAATCTGGAATCGAGCCCACCGCTCAACTGAACGGCAACTTCGCCTTGCACAATACGATCCCGGACCGATTCGACCAGAGCCGATCGCAACTGGTCGACCAGGTCCCGCTCATCATACGCGACGAGTTCCTTCGGTGGCCGCCAGTAACAGGCGACCCGGGTCCGTCTCCGCCCAGCGGTGTCGGGACGCACGTCGTACAAACTCGCCGACTGGAGTCGAACGACGTTCTCGTAAGTGCTGTTTGGGAAGCTGATGCGGCCGCTGGAGAGAAACTCTCCCACGCTCACCAGGTCGATCTCATCCCGCTCCGTCGACAGCGCCGCCACAGAGTCCGCGTGGGTTCCAAACCCACAGAACCCACCGTTGCCCTGCCGCAGACCGTAGACCGGGACGAAATTCCGCAGGTCCGTCACGATCGCAAGGCCCTGCCGGTGCCCGAATACGATGGCGAATGCCCCGTTGAGTTGCCCAAAGAGCGGGTGCGATCTCACCACGGATTCGACATCGTCCGTCGAACCGCCCGCGTTGCCGAGGCACTCGAACAACACCTCCGAAATCGCAACCGTGTCGGGCGCAATCAGATCGCCGACCCACGCCAGAAGCATGCCGTCTCGAAACAGGATATTGCTCCCGTCGACGCGCGACTCCTCCATCACGGCGAGCCTGCCCCAGGGGAAAGCGAACGTCTGTGCGCGGGGCACGCGATTCGTATACGGTCGTTGCAGAGTCCCAAGCAGGGTCTCCGAACGGCATGCAGCATCCATACTCACGAGGAAATCCGTCATCGCACGTGTTTCAAGCCGCTCACGAGCCGTCAGGCGAGTGCACCCGACAGATGCTCGAAGACATCAATGCGGCAGACCATTTCCCTTGAGAAATCGGAGGATCCGTTTCGCCGTGCGCCGCGGAAGCCGGCGCAGGCACAGGCATCGATATCGAAACAGAGCCGCTCGTGGCAACCGCTGCCGCAATCCTTCCTCCACGACGAGTTGGCACGGATTGCACACGCCGCACGGCCGGCCTCCAACCGGTGCAAGACAGAACCACGTCTGCATCAGAATATCCGAACAGCCTCTCCGTTCCATCTGTTCGTACATCTGCACCTTGGTGGTATGGAGAAGCGGAAACCGGAAGCGGGAGAAGACAATCGACGCATCCGAAACATCCCGATCGGCGTCCATGGTCCAGTACCTTCCCACCTGCACATCGTCCACCGAGATCACACGATCGCACAGGCACTGGACAATCCCTCCGCGCGGCCTGCTGTCGGCCACAACGGACATCTCCAGGGCACCAAGGGCATGCTGTTTCGCCAGCCTCGGCAGCCAATCGTACTGACTGCCGAGGTGCCACCTGCGGGCGAGCCGGAGATAGCTCTCGGTGATCGTTGCATCCTCGGCGATGTCGTGAATCGAGAAGAACCTGTGTGGCAGGATCCGACCTTCCGCACGTGGAAACCGCTCGACAACCCCTCGCTTGATGCGATCCATCGTCTGCATCTCGATCAGGCTGCTGAGACGCTCGGTGTCGATAACATATACCGGCTGGATCGTCGCACGCGTATCGAGAATCAACTGGAGCAATCGAAACGTCGAATCCCAGCCTCCCGTCCAGAGCAGATTCACAACAGGACCGTCGCCCGAATCCACGTCCATCTCTGCGCTTGTGCCTCACAAACATTGCGCCCCGCCGTTCAAAGGGCCAAGCCGTCCGGGCCGCACAATCAAGGCAAGCGGCCCTCGAAAACGAAATCTCGTTCGATCGAACGCAGATACGGAGCGGCCCGGTCCTTCTCGGACACGGTCGGGTCGGTGACCCGCCAGTCGATCGCCAGGTCC
>JAAYBA010000209.1 GCA_012719085.1 Planctomycetota bacterium | reverse complement strand
GTTCGTCCAATGCCAGATCGACGTGGCTCGACAGGTCCTGCCACGAGCGGGCCTCGACCGGCTGGGTGCGGGCATAGACCTCCTCGCGACGCCGTCGGCTCGCGCAGCGGCGGAGCAGATCGATCGATTTCTGTGTAGCGACCTTGTGGAGCCATCCGGCCAGCGACCCGCTGATGTGGCTGGCGTGCCGGGTCAACTCGAAGAACGTCTCCTGCGTCGCGTCGGCCGCGTCCGTCTCGTCCTTGAGCACACGCCAGCAGGTCGAATAGACCAGGCTCGCGTAACGCTGCACCAGTTCGGCGAACGCCTCAGCATCCGCCCCGGTGCAAAACCGTCTCAGCAGCGCCGACTCCTGCGGTCCCATGACAAGACTGTCCCGCCAATGCCATCGTTTTTCTAACTCCACAAGTAAGACGTGCCTGTGGCCTCAATGTTTCAGAAAAATGCCTCCTCATCGCCGAGCAATCGACCCGATGCTCGGACTCGCCACCCCACCGGGTGCCGGCAAAAAGGGTTGACGACGCCGCCGCGACTCGATATAGTGCCCCCACCTCGGTCGCTGCGCCCGTAGCTCAATTGGATAGAGTCGCGGACTTCGAATCCGAAGGTTGCAGGTTCGAGTCCTGCCGGGCGCGTTGCTGTTGGTCAGAGGCTTCCAGAGAGACGATCTCTGGGAGCCTTCTTCGTTGCGGCCCATTGCGAGGCGGATGCGCGACGGGCCGGCGCCGGGGCAGCGGCGGGGCATCACGCACCTATGTTGCCGCATTTCCCCAGTGTCAAATACGTACTTTCCACAATAGACGGGCCATTCCAATCGCGATACACTGCTGCCTGTCGTTTCTGAGGAGGCCGAGGAGGGAACTGTCGAGTTGCGGTGTACCTGCTTTGTGGGAAAGGAAACCCATGGACTCGAAGAGACCGGCATGGAGGCGAAGCATGTTGACCAGGTTGGTGACGGGCGGGGCGGTTCTTCTGTTGTTTGTCCTGGTGGTGAGCCCCGGCGCCGCTGGCGTCGTCGGCGCGGTCAGTCCGACCACGACGATTGCCGTTCAGCAGGCGGTGGCGGCCAACGCCGTCGCGATGGGCTGGGGGGGCTGTAGCTGGGTTCACATTCCGGACTGGATGCTGCCGCGCAGCCCGTGCCAGCCGCCGTGGGTTCCGGTGCCGCCGATCTGGATCCCCCAGCCACCGATCTGGATCCCGCAACCGCCGATCTGGGTTCCTCGTCCGCCGGTCTGGACGCCGGGGCCGCCGGTCTGGGTCCCCAGGCCGCCGGTCTGGTTTGGCCCTCGGTGGTGATGGCTGGGTCGGTCCGAGCGGCCCGAATCAAGGGCCGGTGGGATGATCCGGGCATTCACGTCGTTTCGACGCCGCCGGTGCAGGAAGCCGCGGCGCATGGGCCAGCTTGGTCCGTGATGGTGGAAGCATGGGGGTGAGGTCAACGGGAGTTCGCCCGCGAGAGGATAGCGGGCAGAGAGAGAAGTAAGGGGAGAAGACAAGTGAACCTCGCGAATGGTGCTTTGCGCCGGCGGTCGCTGTGCGCCTGGCATGGGAGCCCGGAGACTGTCCTGGCGGTGGTCCTGGTCCTTTCGTTGTCGGGTTGTAGCGATCAGGTTCGGATGCCGCAGCCGGAAGAGTTGGAGGCCTTCGAGCGGGCCCGTGCGGCGGTAACGACGGTGGACATGGACCGGATCGAGAAGGCCAAGCTCAAGACCGGTCCCTATCGAGTCGTTCCCGGCGACGTGCTGGAATTCACGATGCCCGCGCTGCTCCAGGCGGTCACCGCCAGGGAGGTACAGGCGGCGCAGGCGCGGAGCCAGGGGGACTATCCCTATCTGTGCCGCGTGCGCGACAGCGGCGAGATCGTTCTGCCGGCGATCGGGCCGATGGCGGTGGCGGGGCTGTCGCTGTCGCAGGTCGAGGAGAAGGTCACCGAGGCGTATGAGAGCTACGTCGTTCTGCGGCCGTCGGTGTTCGTCCGCGTCAGTGAGTTCAAGACCTCCAGGGTGTACATTACCGGGGCGGTGGAACGGGCCGGGGTTTACACGCTCCAGTCCGACCAGATGACGCTGAGCTGCCTGCTGACCGAGGCCGGTGGGATCGCCGAGGCCGGCGCTGCGCTGGTCCGCATCGTCGGGTCGGACGACGGCGAAGAAGACCCCAACGCCCGCGGCGAGCCGATCCTGCTGCCGGTGGTCAATACGAACATTCCCTTCAAGGATGTGGCGCTGGCCGAGGGCGACACGGTGGTCGTCGAGCCGACCCAGATGCCTCTGTTCAGCGTTCTGGGTCTGGTCAGCAAGCCGGGCAACTTCCCCTATCCGCCGAACGCCGACTACAACCTGACCCAGGCGATCGCCTACGCCGGCGGCTTCGATCCGGTGGCCGAGCCCCGCTACGCCACCATCTACCGTCTGAAGGAGGACGGCACGGTCGCCCGGGTCCCGTTCCAGTTGATCGAGAAGGGCGAGTTCACCGACGCTCTGGTCACGCCGATCCGTCCGGGCGACGTCGTGGCCATCGAACACACGCCGAGGACGCGGCTGAATGCGGCGATCCACAACCTGGTGCGGATCAATACGGGAATCTACATTCAGGGTCGGGATCTATGGGATTAGCCCGCCGCACAGGCCGGCTGGGCAACGAGGGAACCATGAACGGTAGAATCGAAGGCAACCTATCCGATCCGGCGGAGGCGACGCCCTTCGTCGAGACGGTCGAGGGCTTTTCCGAAAGTCTGTTCGAGATTCTGTGGCGTCGTCGCTGGACGGTCCTGGTCGCCGTGATTGTGGCGATGGCGGCCGGGTTGATCTATCTGCAGCGCGCCACGCCCCTGTACACCAGCACGTCGCGGCTGTACGTCGAACAGGCCGGACCGGAGGTGTGGGAAAAGGACGCCTCCGGCGTCGTGACCCGCTGGAGCAACTATCTCTACACCCAGGCCGAACTGCTCAAGCAAAGCGGTACGCTCTCGGTCGCCCTGGCCCTGCCGGGCATGGGCAATCTGCAGACCTTCGCCGGCGTCGACAACCCGGTGACACGCCTGCGGCGCAAGCTGGACGTCGTGGTGGGCAAGAAGGACGAGATCATCGACGTGTCCTTCACCTGTCCCTATCCCGAAGAAGCGGCCCACCTGGTCAATTCCGTCGTGGACGCCTATATCACCCAGCACAACGAGCGTCGTCGCAACACCTCGGCCGAGATCGTCAAGATCCTCCGCGAAGAGAAGACCCAGCGCGACGCGGAACTGAAGGACAAGCTCCAGAGGATGGTGGACTTCAGTCAGGCCAACGAGGGCCTGGCCTATGGGGCCAGCCAGGAGAGCAACGTCATCATGCGCCGTCTGGACCGGTTCCAGCAGGCGCTGGACGATGCGCAGTTGGCGACGATCGAGTGCAAGGCATTTCACGAGACCGTCCGGAAGATGGCGGACGATCCCGTCGGTCTGCGTCAGTTCATCGACACCCAGCGCGCCAGGGGGGTGTACATCGCCGCGACGAACGAGGCGACCACGCTGCGGGCGGAGCTGCGGCGTCTCGAACGAGAGCGGGCCGACTGCCTCCAGCGTCTCAAATCGGATGCCCCGCCGATCGCGGCCCTGGATGCCGAGATCGAGCGGGTGCGGATGCAGATCGCCGAGATGGACGAAGAGTTCACCTCGCGGCAGTTGGCCGTGGCCGAGGAATTGTATCTGGCCGCTGTGGGGCGGGAGAAGGAGCTGACCGACGGCCTCGAGCAGCAGCGTCAGGCGGCCATCGCCCTGAACCGCCAACTGTCTCAGTACACGCTGTTGCGGTCCGACTACGAGCAGACGCTGCGGTTCTGCGAGATCCTCGACGACAAGATTCGCAAGCTCAACGTGGACCCGGATGTGGGGGCCCTGACGGTGCAGATCGTCGAGACCGCCGTGCCGGCCATCGAGCCGTCCGAGCCGCAGAAGGCCCGCACGATGGGCCTGGCCCTGTGCCTGGGCCTGTTTGCGGGGGTGGGTCTGGCTCTGCTGCGTCAGTGGAAGGATCAGCGGCTGCACTCGACGCAGGAGATCGGCGCTCTGCTGGGTCTGCCGGTCCTGGGGGCCATCCCCTCGATGACGGCCCCGAAGCAGACGCCGGCCATTCGCGGCCAGAAGATCCGCATCAGTCCCGAGTCCCGCGAGGCCGAGGCCTTCCGTACCGTTCGCACGGCCCTGTTCTTCGGAGCGCCCAAGGACGAGGCCAGGACCATTCTGGTCACCTCGCCGGCGCCCGGCGAGGGCAAGACCACGACGGTCAGCAACCTGGGCATCGCGATGGCCCAGGCCGGGCAGCGAACGCTCATCGTCGATACCGACTTCCGTCGGCCGATGCAGCACAAGGTCTTCGGCCTCAATCGTCAGGCCAGGGGCCTCAGTTGCGTCCTGGTCGGCCAGATGGGTCTGGACGAGGCCATCGAGGAGCTGCCGATGGCCAACCTCTTCGTGCTGACGTGCGGCCCGGATGTGCCCAATCCCGCCGAGATGCTCAACAGCGATCGCTTCGCCGAGATCGTCAAGACCCTCGCCGGCCGGTACGACCGCGTGCTGATCGATTCGCCGCCGGTGATCGCCGTCGCCGACGCCCAGATCGTCGCGGCCCTCTGTGATGTGACGGTGCTGGTGCTTCGGGCCCACAAGTCGATGCGTCGCGTCAGCATGCAGGCCTGCGACAGCCTCGCCGGCGTCGGCGGCCGCATCCTCGGCGTGGTCGTCAACGATGTGCCGCGCAAGAGCGACCGCTACGGTTACTCGGGCGGATACGGATACTCCGATTACAGCTACCGCCGCAGCGGCGGCAACGGCCACGCCAGGACGCCGACGCCGATCGTCGAGATTGGCGTCCGCGACCAGCGCCCCTCGGGCGATCAGTTGCAGCGACTCCGCGCCGGCCTGATGCCGGACGTGACAGAAACCGATGCGCCGTCGGACTGACGGACGCGCTGATAGAAAGGACCGCTGAGGGATGGACCCCTACGACCGGCTGCTGACCGGAAGTCAAATACAGCAGCACGACGAGATTCGCTGCCGGCGTTCGCACGCAGGGCGATTGGATCGGGCGATCGAGGTCCTGCTGATTGCGCTGCTGGCCTTCGGGCCTGTGGCCTTCGGCGTGGTCGCCGCCTGGAGCGAGATGGTGGTCATCGCTCTGGCCGGGACGCTGCTGGCCCTGTTCCTGATCCGGCAGATTTTCATCTCGCCGCAGCCGCTTTGTCGCACGTGGACCTATGTCCCCCTTGTCGCCTTCCTCCTCATTGCCGTCTTTCAGTTGACGCCGCTGCCGACGGGCGTCATCGGCGCGATCTCGCCGGAGACCGCCATCGTCAAGGCCGAGCTGCTCGACGGCCTGCCCGACGTCGAGCAGACGCTCTCGCGAACGCCGCTGACGTTTTATCCGCGCGCGACGAAGCGCGACCTGTCTCTGGTGCTGGCGGTCGCGGCCGTCTTCTTCGTCGTGCTCAATCTCTATCGCGATCCATCGTCGATCAAGCGGCTGCTCGCCGCCGTCGCCGTCATCGGCGGGACCGTCGGCCTGCTGGCCCTGGCCCAGCACGTCGCCGGCAACGGCAAGATCTACTGGCTCGTGCCCTCCTACGACGCCGCGCGGTCCGGGACGTTCATCAACCACAGCCACTTCGGCCAGTTCATGAACCTCTCGATCGGTGCGGCCCTGGCGCTGCTTCTGGTCCTGGTCTGCGAGGCCTTCTCGCACCGCAAAGTCACCGCCGCCGAGGCGCTCGAATACCTCCGCTCGCGCGAGGGTCTCTACGTCAAGCTCCTGGCCGGGGCGATCGTCGTCGGGGCCGCCGCGGTGTTCCTGGCGCTGACGCGCGGCGGCATGGTGAGCATGCTGGCGGCCGCCGCCTTCACGACCGTGGCCCTCTGCTCGCGTCGCAGCCTTCGCGGACGCGGCTGGATCATCGTGCTCGTGGCGCTCGGGGCCTTCGTCTGCATCCTGTGGCTTGGCTTCGACCGCATCTACGACCGCATGGCCACGCTCGACGACCTGACCGAGTACCACGGCCGCTGGGAGATGGTCGCCCAGAGCGTCGAGGCGTGGAAGCGCTTTCCCGCCTTCGGCGCCGGCCTGGGCACGTTCGAGGTGATCTACCCCATGTTCGATCGCGGCTCGGCGGCGGGTCTGGCCACGCACGCCGAGAACGAATACGTCCACGCCCTCCTCGAAACGGGCGTCCTCGGCGTGCTGACGCTGGCGTTGTTCGGCGCGATCGTCTGGGTCGCCTACGCCCGCAGCGTCCGGGCCGGCGCAGCGCCCATTCGCTCGGCGGCCTACGGCCTGGGTTTCGGCCTGGCGGCGATCCTGGTCCACAGCCTCAGCGACTTCGGCCAGCACCTGCCCGCCAACGCCATGCTGACCGCCGTCTGCTGCGCTTTGCTCATCGCCCTGGCCGATTCTTCGGGCCCGTCGCCGTTGGCACAGGGCCCTCGCCGCCGCCTGGTCCCGGCGGTGGCCCATCTGGCGTTGCTGGCGATCG
>JAAYBA010000002.1 GCA_012719085.1 Planctomycetota bacterium | reverse complement strand
GAGAACGCCCAGAGCCACGACGTGATGGTCGTGCGCAAGCTGACGAGCGAATCCTGGACCGAGCCGACCCAGGGCACGGGATATTCCGCCCCGGGCACGCTGGGCGATGGCGACATCATCTACATCGGCTCCGCCGGGGAGTTCACCGACGACAGCCTGGCCGAGGACACCACCTACGACTACAAGTTCTATTCGGTCAATAACGACTACTACTCTTCCGGCGTGACCGCGCAGGGCGCCACCGATCCATGCGAGCCGAACGCTCCGACGGGGCTCTATGCCAGCGAGACGAACGACACCAGCTTCACCGCGAGTTGGACCGCCCCCGCCGCCGGCAACCCGCCGACCAACTACTACATCGACGTCAGCACGGAGGAAGACTTCGAGGTTGCTTCCGTAGCCTCCGACCTGTTCTTCTCGGAATACATCGAGGGATCCAGCAACGAGAAATACATCGAAATCTTCAACGGAACCGGGGCCAGCGTGGATCTTTCGGATTACGCGCTGATCCTGTTTGCCAATGGCGGGACCGCGCACACCGCCAGCAACGTCCTCTCCGGCACCCTGGCGAACGGCGCGGTGGCGGTTTATAGGAACAGCAGCGCTACCAACCTGATCGGCACAACGGCGACAGCTGCCGGCTGGAACGGAGACGATGCCGTTGCCCTTTGGAAGCAATCCACGACTTCATTCGTGGATATCTTCGGCCGCATCGGCGAGGACCCGGGATCGGCTTGGACCGACGGATCGTTCACGACGGTAAACAAGACCTTGGTGAGGAAATCGTCGGTGTCCGGTGGCGTGACCAGCAATCCCGAAAGCGGCTTCCCGACCCTGGGCACGGAATGGGACCAGTACGACCAGGACGTCGAAGAGTATCTGGAAAGCCACACGTTCTCGGGCGGCACCACGCCCTCCTACGTGGCCGGCTACGAGAACCTCTCGGTCGGCAACGTGACGAGCTTCGAGGTCGAGGACCTGGATCCGGAGACGACCTACTACTTCCGCGTGCGCGGCGAAGGCGAGGAGAGCTGCGTGGGCGCCGACTCCACCGTGGCCAACGTGACCACGCTGGAGGAAGAGGTCACCGACTACTATACGCTGCTGAACGACCGGGGCGCGCCGTGGAAGACCTACACTCTCGGCGACATGCTGGCCGACCAGTTCCAGTTCGCCATCAACACCGACACCACGGGTTGGGACGTGGAGTGCGGCCTGGGCCAGTCCACCGACGGCACCGGCTGGACTTGGACGGATGCCACCTATGTGTCCAACAACAATGCCGACGTGTATTGGACCTCGCCGACAGGCATGGAGCAATTCACCGCCGTGGGCGACTGGTACTACGCGGGCCGCTTTACCTCGCTTGAGCCTCGCATCTACTACGCCGCCATCGATTGGACGAATACGCCGGACAACCTGACGCTGGCCGCAGCCAGCTATATCACCGTCGAGGCGATCGTAGATCCCAGCGCCCAGACCGCCACCACCAGTTCGACCGACCCGACAGGCTCCATTGATCTGGAGTGGACACAAAACGGGAACGGCAACAACGTCATGATCGTGCGCAAGCCGTCCTGGGCCTCCTGGACCGAGCCGACGCAGGGCACTCAATACGCGGTGGATAACCCCCTCGGCAATGGCACAGTCATTTACAATGGCGCCGGCACGGACTTCACCGATATCGGGTTGACCGCAGACACGACCTACGACTACAAGTTCTACTCGGTCAACTACAACTACTACTCCGCCGGCGTGATCGCCCAGGCCTCCACCCTGGCCTGCGAGCCGGATGCCCCGACCGGACTGAACGCCACGGGCACCGACAGCGACAGCTTCACCGCCAACTGGACGGCTTCCGACCGGGCGACGAACTACTTCATCGACGTCAGCCTGGAAGAGAACTTCCAAAGCGGCGCCGGCGGACTGTTCATCTCCGAGGTGGCGGATCCCAGCGACGTGGCCAATGCCCGGTTTGTTGAACTCTATAATGCCAGCGGCAACGCCATCGACTTCGGCACCACGACTTGGTACCTGAGCCGGCAGGCGAACGGCAGCACCTGGGGCGACATCCTGCTGACGGGCACCATCCCGGCGGGTGGCACCTATGTGGTGGCCTACAGCGAAACCACCTTTACCAACGCGTTCTATCCGAAACTCGCCGATCAATACAATGCGAACATCAGCGGTAACGGCAACGACGGCTACTTCCTCTATTCCGGTGGCGACCACACCGCCGGAACGCTGGTCGATGCCTACGGAGTCATCGATCAGGATGGTACCGGGCAGACATGGGAATACACGGACAAGCATGCCGTGAGGGACTCGGACGTTGCTGTGCCCAACAGCACTTGGACAGCGGACGAATGGACAATTTCTTCCGCCGCGGTCGCCGACATGACCCCCGGCGACCACACCTGCTCCGGCGGCGGCACGGCCTCCTATGTCCCCGGCTACGAGAACCTGCTGGTGGGCAACCTGACGAGCGTGGACGTGACCGGCCTCTGCCCCAACCGGATCTACTACTTCCGCGTGCGGGCGCAGGGCGAAGGCGGCTGCACGGGTGCCAATTCCGCCACCGCCAACGAAACGACCGACAAGGGCGTCCTGACGGTGACCGGCCTGACGGGCGACAACAAACCGTACGACGGCACGACGGACGCCACGGCTTCGGGCACGGCGACGTTGGACGGCATCTTGTGCGAGGACGCCGTTACCCTCGCCGGCACGCCGGTCTATACCTTCGCCCAGGCCGACGTGGGCACCGACATCGAAATCACCACTTCCGGGTACACCCTGGCGGGCGACGATGCCGGCAACTACGACCTGACGCAGCCGACCCTCTCGGCGGACATCACGGCCAAGGAGATCACGGTGACGCCGGACGCGGACCAGAGCAAGGTCTACGGTGCGGCCGATCCGGCCTTCGCCTACACGCTTTCCGAAGAAGTGGACGTGACGGGCGCGCTGGGCCGCGTGGCGGGCGAGGACGTCGGATCCTACGCCTTCACGCTGGGCGACCTGTCGGCGGGCGACAACTACTCGCTGTCGCTGGCGGCGGAAGCGGAAGAGTTCGAGATCACGGCCAAGGAGATCACGGTGACGCCGGACGCGGACCAGAGCAAGGTCTACGGTGCGGCCGATCCGGCCTTCTCTTACACTCTTTCGGAGGAAGTGGACGTGACGGGCGCGCTGGGCCGCGTGGCCGGCGAGGACGTCGGCTTCTACGCCTTCACGCTGGGCAACCTGGATGCGGGCGACAACTACTCGCTGTCGCTGGCGGCGGAAGCGGAAGAGTTCGAGATCACGAAGGCGACGCCAGTGATTGAGACAGAACCGACGGCTTCCACGATTACCTTCGGTGATACGCTTGCGGATTCCGATCTAACGGGCGGCCTCGCTTCGGTGGCCGGCACGTTTGCCTGGACGACGCCGGCGACTGCCCCGGACGCGGGCACGGCGGACCAGAGCGTGACCTTCACGCCGGACGATGCCGTCAACTACGAGGCGGTGGTGTTCAACGTGAGCGTGACGGTGGACAAGGCCAACCAGACCATCACGTTCGAAGGCGGCGCCTGGCAGTCCAAGACCTACGGCGATGCGTCGTTCGAGATCACCGCTACGGCCTCGTCCGGGCTGACCGTAGAATTCGACAGCTCCGACGAAACCGTTGCGACGGTGAACAGCCCCGTCACGATCGTCGGCGCAGGTACGACGACGATCACTGCTACGCAGCCCGGTGACGACAACTGGAACGCCGCCACGCCGGTGCAACACGATCTGGAGGTCGACCAGCTCGCGGTCACGGTCACCCCGACCCCGGGTTTGAGCAAGGAGGAAGGCGCTTCTGATCCGACGTTCACCTACACGACTGATCCAGAGCTGCTGGGTTCCGATACGCTCGCCGGAGCGCTCGGACGCGCGTCGGGCGAGACCGTGGGCTTCTATGCCTATAACCTGGGTACCCTGGCAAATGACAACTACGCGCTGTCGCTGTCGGAAGAGTCCGACCAGTTCGAGATCGTAGAGCCCTCCAGCGTGGTGCTGTACTACTTCATCGCGCGGGCTGAGAACGGTCAGGCCGTGCTGCGGTGGCGGACGGCATCCGAGCTGGATACCGTCGGCTTCTGGGTCGAGCGCCTGAACGGCGAGGCCTGGGTGCGGGTGAACGACAAGATCATCTACGGCAAGGACGAAATGGGCGCGACCTATGCGCTCGTGGATGCCGGTGCCGAGGTCGGCGGCACCTATACCTGGCGGATCGTGGAGATCGAGACCGACGGCAGCCAGCAGATCTATGGGCCGTTCACCCGGACCGTGTCGGAGCTGGGTTTCGCGGAGGAGAATCCCATCACGGTGACGCCGGACGGGATCCTGATCCGCTGGCTCAGCCGTGAAGGCGAGTCCTATAAGATCCTGCGCTCGACAGACCTGACGCAGGGCTTCGAGATCATCGCCGAGGATATCTCCGCGACGGTGCCCGAGAATGAGTTCCTCGACGAAGGGGCCGGCAGCATCGGCATGTACCTGATCCAGGTGGATGAGGATTAAGCCGACCGACTGAAACTGCGGAATTCGCGAGTCGCGCGAAACAAACCAGCGGTCCCGGCGCTCCCCAGAGCCCGGGACCGTTTTTTTACATTGCCGGACCGTTGGCCCCGTTGTCGGACGGGCCTCTGTGCAACTGTAGCCGCGTCTGCTGGGCCCGGTGGCTTCCTTGAATCGGCGACCTTGAATCCTGCGCACCTGCGAACCAGGTAACAGATTCTAAAATCCATTGGCAGACCTCTTATTGGGAACGATGCGGTCTTGTGTCCGGTCGGTCAATGAAACGGAGATGTGCCCTGACCTTTCCCCATGGGTATTGTTTTATTGTTTCATCGGTCTGCGGTTGTGTACAATGAATGACATGACAAACCACGGTAGCTGTCATGGTCTGGGCAGAACAGGATGAGTCCGTTGCTGATACAGAGAAGCTGCCGGGCTTTGTCATCGGTGCGGGGTGGAGGAGTTGGTGATAATGCAATCATGGCAGGAATCAAGCCAAAGAGAACCGAAGGAGCCGGGTCATGATCGACTTTGAAAAACTGGGAGTGTTCTATCTGGGGCGCACGTTCGATCCCGAGGCGAAAGCCACCACCGACCAACCGATTCTCTACGATGCCAAGGATCTGACCACCCATGCGGTGTGCGTTGGCATGACGGGGTCTGGCAAAACCGGACTCGGCATCGGTTTGATCGAGGAAGCGGCCCTGGATGGCATCCCGGCCATCATCATCGATCCCAAGGGCGACATGGGGAACCTGTTGTTGACCTTTCCTCAGTTGGCCCCCGGCGATTTCCGGCCCTGGGTGGATGAAGGGGAGGCCCAGCGCAAACAGATGACTCCCGATGAACTAGCGGCCAAAACGGCTGCAACCTGGGCAAACGGATTGGCCGCCTGGGGGCAGGATGGGGAGCGCATCGCCCGCCTGAAAGCCGCCGCCGATTTCGCCATCTATACGCCGGGTTCTCGGGCCGGCCTGCCGCTCTCCATTTTGTCCTCTCTCGACGCCCCCCCGGCGGAATTCATCAATGACACGGCCGGCCTGCGAGATCGCGTTTCCGCAACCGTCTCGGGCCTGCTGGCGCTGGCGGGGGTAGACGCGGACCCCCTGCAGTCCCGGGAGCATATCCTGCTGTCCAATGTCATGGACCGCGAATGGCGTGCGGGCCGCAATCTGGATCTGATGTCCATCATCCATGCGGTTCAGGAACCCGGCCTGGATCGGATCGGCATCCTGCCGCTGGAGTCGTTCTTCCCGGCCAAGGACCGCTTCGCCTTGGCCATGCGTTTGAACAATCTGGCAGCCTCCCCGGGATTTTCGGCCTGGACCGAGGGGGAGCCCCTGAACGTCCAGCGCCTGCTCTACACGCCGGCGGGCACGCCGCGGGTATCGATTCTTTCGATCTCCCATCTCTCGGATGCCGAACGGATGTTTTTCGTGACGGTTCTACTGAATGAAGTGCTGGCCTGGACCCGCCGACAGACCGGCACCTCATCGTTGCGGGCCCTGCTGTACATGGATGAAATCTTCGGCTATTTCCCCCCCACAGCCAATCCGCCGGCCAAGATGCCGATGCTGACCCTCCTGAAGCAGGCGCGTGCCTTCGGCCTGGGCATTGTCCTGTCCACCCAGAACCCCGTTGACCTCGATTACCGCGGCCTGGCCAACACCGGCACCTGGTTTATCGGCCGCCTGCAAACGGAACGCGACAAAATGCGGGTGATTGAAGGTCTGACCAGCGCCGCCGCGGGCGAAGGACTCGACCGGGCCACCCTGGACCGTCTGATGGCGAATCTCGGCAGCCGGATCTTCTTGATGCGGAATGTGCACGAAGATGCTCCGGTGCTGCTGGAATCGCGCTGGTGCATGTCCTATCTGCGCGGCCCGATCTCCCCGGCGCAGATCGGTACGCTGATGGCGGACCGTCTGCCCGCCATGCCGTCCGCCGCCGCG
>JAAYBA010000208.1 GCA_012719085.1 Planctomycetota bacterium | reverse complement strand
GGTAGCGGGCGACCAGGGCGGTCTCGCCAATTCCATCGAGGAACTGTGCCCCCTCCTCGACCTGGGCACAAACCGCAGAGGTACTCCAAGACATCACAAATGTCATCACTGATGCGACCAACCATCTTGTCATGGCTATAGACTCCCTAACGCTTGTTTGCATCGCGATAAGCCAACGCATTTATACCATCTTGCTCCGACAAATCCGAAGGTATAATCTTGGTAGCAAGATGCCCTTTCAAGGACGCAATACCTGCACGCTATGCCGTCTACTTTCAGGGACTCCAGACGTACCGATGGCATGACGTCATCGGTTTGCGTTCACGGCGTCAAACATGGCGACGACATTCTCCGCGGGGACGTTGGCGAGAATGTTGTGGACCTGCTGGAAGACGAAGCCGCCGCCCGGCGAGAGGGTGCGAACCTGATTCCTGACGTGCTCCGCCACCTCCTGGGGGCGCGCCGCGGTGAGAATCTCTCGCGTGTCGCAACCGCCGCCCCAGAAGGTCAGGTCCCGCCCGAATTCCGCCTTCAATTCCGCCGCATCCATGCCTGAGCAGGTGATCTGGACGGGATTGATGGCGTCCAGGCCCGCCTCGATGAGATGAGCAAGAAGCTCGCGTACGCCGCCGCAGCAGTGGAGCATGACCTTGACGTCGGCCAGTTCCTTGGCGCGATTCCAGAGAATCTGGTGGCGAGGTTTGAAGAACTCGCAGTACATGCGAGGACTGAGCATGGGACCTGTCTGCATGCCGAGGTCGTCGCCGAAAAGGACAATGTCGATCGACGAACCGACCGCGCCGAGGAACCTCTCCAGATTGGCCAGATGGATTTCCACCAGGCGGTCCAGAAACCGGTGCGCCCTGGGAGGATCGGAGGCCAGCAGCATGAAGAAGTTGTCGGCCCGATAGAAGAACTGGCCTGTCTCGAAGAGATTGCCGCCGAACAGACCGATGATGGCCCGGTCGGTGCTCTCGCGGAAACGCTTGGCCCCTTCGCGGAGGGCCTGCAAATCGACCGGGCCGGGCGGAGACGCCACGGTGGTCCACATACATTCGCCGAAGGCGTCGGTGAGCATGCCGTCGTCGCCGGATTCGGCGAGCGGGAAGTGCGTCTGTTCGAAGTACAACGTGCCGTCGGGCATGTGCGCGATAACGGTCCCGGAATCGGAGAGGATGACCCAGCGATCGGACCAGCGTTCCATGCGGGTCCAGGCGGGGATGAGGCAGTCCGTACCGTCGGGAAGGGTCCAGGGCTTCCAGTCGTCGTCGGCAAGGGCAAAGCCTCGTCCCATCTCGATGCAATCGACGCCGAAGCGATCGAGTACGTCATCGTCGACGATCGCGAGTTGCTGGATCACGTCATAGACGCGAACGGGCCTCGCTTCGAGGCCGAGGTATCTACGCAGCCTGGGGTACGTCATCGCGGCGATGCCCGAGGAGCGATGTCCGGACAGATCGATCGGGACGCGATCGGGTTCGACGTGATTCAGTGCGGCCAGGACTCTTTGTCTTGGGGTCATGGGCTTACCATTTACAATTCACCATTTACGATTTACTATCTGGCTGTCGCTGAGCAGAATTGTAGATGGTCAATCGCAAACAGTAAACCCCGAGGGTCTAAAGATGTCTGGCGCACTTCATCGTTCTTTCGTCCTGCTTGCAATTCTGGAATACGGCAGTATTGGAATACTGGCGGCAGCGCCGGCAACGGACCTGTCATTCCGACATTCCAGCATTCCATCGTTTCAATCGGCCTCCGTGGCCCAGCCAATCCTGACCGACCCGAATCTGCCGCTGGTGCTGGACAAGGCCAGGAGCCTGCTGAAGACCGGATTCACCGCCGGCAGCGGATATGGCGAGGTGTGGATCCGCGATCTGAACACCTTCATCGAGCTGTCGCTCCAGGTGAACGATCCGGAGCCGGTCCGCGAGGCCCTGTTGACCTTCTTCCGATTCCAAGGGCCGCAGGGTGATATCGTGGACGGGTATATCCCAAAGGCCCAGGGCAACATCGCCTACAAGTACCGCCGGTCGCCTCTGGCGCCGGAGCTGCTCGCGCACAAGAATACCGTGGAGACCGATCAGGAATCCTCGCTGGTTCAGGCCGTGCGGAAATACGTTGCCGTTACGGGGGATTCTTCCATTCTCAACGAGAAGGTGGACGGCGTATCGGTTCGCGATCGCCTGGTCCGCACGCTGGAGTACGTGCTCGCCCACCGATTCGATGCCCAGCATGGTCTGGTGTGGGGCGCTACTACCGCCGACTGGGGTGACGTGCAACCCGAGCACGAGTGGGGCGTGGAGCTCGACGAGAATTCCCATCGCGCCATCGACATCTATGACAACGCCATGTTCCTTGTGGCTATCGACGATTACCTCTCGCTGGCCGGAAAGACCGAGCCGCAGGCGGCACGCTGGCACAAGGTGCGAGACGATCTGCGAGCGAACGTGCGCAAGCATCTATGGGACCCGGACCGGCGCAAGTTCCGTCCCCATGTCTATCTGGAAGGGTCGCCATTCCCGATCGCTTTTGATGAGGCGGCAGTCTACTACCACGGCGGTACGGCGGTCGCCATCGAAGCGGGACTGCTGACGCGGGACGAAATCGCCGATTCGCTTCGGCAGATGATGGACAACGTTCGACGTGCCGGCGCCGGGTCGATCGGGCTGACGCTTTACCCGGTCTATCCCGACGGCAGTTTCAAGAATCCTGCCATGGGGCCGTACTCCTACCAAAACGGCGGCGACTGGTGCTGGTTCGGCGGGCGGATGATCCGGCAGTTGATTCGTAATGGATTCGTCGCGGAGGCCTACCGGGAACTGACGCCGATGGTAACAAGGGTGCTCCGGCATGGCGACTTCTATGAGTGGTGGTCGCGCGACAATCAGCCGCGAGGCTCGAAGCAATACCGCGGCTCAGCGGGCGTTCTCGGAATGGCCATTGTCGAGTTGCTTGCCTGGGCCGAACAGCAGCAGGACGCCTCGGGCGATTCCTCTGTCGCGCTTTGGGATATCGGCCGGGCCGATGATGACAACGCGGAGTTCGCCCTGGCGCCGGGCGGCTATGCGCAGTTCGAGGACGATGCGTTCTTCGTGGTCGGGGCTTCCGAGCCGAAGAAAGACTGGCCGTACGTGCAGCCCGGCCCGGCGGATGGCTGGGCGGGCGCTCGCCCGCATACCTTTGTCGTGCTCTTCGGTTTGAGGACGCTGCCGGCAAGCGGTGAATGCCGGCTCCTGTTCGATCTGATCGACACCCATAGCGCCGGTCCGCCCAAGTTGCTCGTGGAGGTGAACGGGCAGGCGTTCGAGCAGTCCCTGCCCAATGGTGCGGGAGATGCCTCCGTGTTTGGCCGGCCCAGGATGGGGCGCGAGCACAAGTTCACAGTCGCCTTCCCGGCACGCTTGCTCAGAAACGGCGATAACGAAGTCCGCGTTACCACGCTGAGCGGCAGTTGGATGCTCTACGATTCGCTGTCGCTGACAACCCCCTCCGGCGCGACGTTGTGCCCGGTGCAGGCGCAAACGCTCCTGGACTCGGTCCGGCCGGTGCGCGCGTTGCAGGAGCGGGGCGGGCGGATGGCTCAGCCGCTCCTGGTGACGGTGCGACACTTCGGCGAAGAGGCGGACGCCGTCGTGCGTCTGATGAACGGACCGGCGAAGTCCGTGCGACTGATCCAGGGGGCGCAGGAAGTGGAACTGATGGCCGATGCCGTCGACGCGGAAACGAAGGGGCAGGTGACGGTCGCTGTCGAGGGCAAGGTGATCGCCGCGCGAGAGGTGACACTCAAGCCGGTGAGGAAGCTGACCGTGTATATCACGCCGCACTCGCACACCGACATCGGCTACACCGAGATTCAGACCGCCATCGAGGCCAGGCAGGTGCAGAATCTCGTCGACGGGATCGCCGCCGCCAAACGAACAGCCGGCTACCCCGAGGGCTCTCGTTTCGTGTGGAACGTCGAGGTGCTCTGGGCGGCGGACCTGTATCTGCGCCGTCTCGACGACCGGCAGCGCGCGGAGTTCCTCGATGCGGTCAGGAATGGACAGGTCGTGCTCAACGGCATGTACCTCAATGAGCTGACCGGGCTGTGCCGGGCGGAGGAGCTGGTCCGCCTGTTCAAGTATGCCATGGAGCTGGCCGAGCAGACCGGCGTTCCGATCGACGCGGCGATGATCTCGGATGTCCCGGGGTACACGTGGGGCACGGTCACCGCAATGGCCCAGGCGGGAATCCGCTATTTCTCCGTGGCGCCGAACTACTTCGACCGCATCGGCACCATCCTGCGCGAATGGGAGAACAAGCCATTCTATTGGGTGGGCCCCGATGAGAGGTCGAAGGTTCTTGTCTGGATTCCATTCTGGGGCTACGCGATGTCGCACCGCTACGGGAAGATGTCGCCACGGCTGGTCGAGGACTTCTCCGACGGGCTGGAGCAACGCGGCTATCCGTTCGACATCGCCTATGTGCGTTGGGCGGGCCACGGCGACAATGCGGTGCCGGACCCAGCCATCTGCGAATTTGTCCGCGATTGGAACGCCAGGTACGCCTGGCCTCGCTTTGTCATCTCGGGTGCGAGCGAGGCATTTCGGGCGTTCGAGCAACGCTACGGCGACAGGCTGCCCGTTGTGCGAGGGGACTGGACCCCGTACTGGGAGGACGGCGCCGGCTCGTCCGCTTTGGAGACCGCGATGAACCGCGCCAGCTCCGACCGGCTTACGCAGGCCGAGACGCTTTTTGCGATGTTGCATCCGTCCGCGTATTCGGCAGCGGCCTTCGAAGAGGCGTGGAACAAGGTGCTGTTGTACTCCGAGCACACGTGGGGCGCCTGGTGCAGCGTGAGCGAGCCGCAGCGGAAAGAGACGCTCGAACAGTGGGACATCAAACGAAGCTACGCCGAGTCGGCGGACCGGCAATCGCGCGAGTTGTTGGCGGCCTCCCTTGGAGGCGAACGCACCGCTTCAGGCGCAGCGGCGGGGATGGTGGATGTCTTCAATACGCTTTCCTGGCCGCGTACGGAGCTGGTGACTCTGTCGAAGGAAGTCTCCGGTGGCGGCGATCGCGTCACCGACGAGGCGGGTCGGCCGGTCCCGTCGCAGCGACTGGCATCGGGCGATCTTGTCTTCCTGGCGCGCGATGTACCACCTTTCGCTGCCCGTCGGTATGCCGTGGTTTCCGGTGCCGCTCATGTCGAGGGGCGGGCCGTCGCGGGGGACGCGACTCTGGACAACAGTGCCATTCGTCTGCGGGTCGACGAGAAGACTGGCGGCATCGTTGAATTGACGGCCGAGGGCCACACGGGCAACTTCGCCGACATCAGCGACGGCGAGGCTCTGAACGACTACCTATATCTCATCGGCGACAATCCGAAGGACCTTCAGCGCAATGGGCCCGTGACGATTCGCGTTGGTGAGAGGGGCCCGTTGGTTGCGTCGCTTGTGATCGAGTCGGCGGCGCCGGGCTGCCGGAAGCTCGTGCGGGAGCTGCGCGTGGCGGCCGGGTGTGACTATGTCGAGCTTATCAACACGGTGGATAAAGAGCGGCTGCAGGCGAAGAGCTACCACGCGAATGAGGGCAAGGAGAGTGTGAACTTCGCCTTTCCTTTCGCCGTGCCCAATGGGGAAGTGCTCCTCGATATCCCGCTGGGGGTGATGCGTCCGGAGATCGACCAGATGCCCAGCGCGTGCAAGAACTGGTTCACTGTAGGGCGCTGGGCGGATGTCTCCAACGCCGAGCGCGGCATCACCTGGGTGACGCTCGATGCGCCGCTCGTGCAGGTGGGAGGCATCACCGCCACACTGCTCAACTCGCAGACCGATCCGAACGTCTGGCGGCGTCATGTGGAGCCGACGCAGAAGGTCTATTCCTGGGCCATGAACAATCACTGGGGCACCAACTACCGCGCCTACCAGGAGGGCCCGACCGTGTTCCGATTCGTTCTGCGGCCTCACCGCCGTCGCGATCCGGCCGAGGCGTTGCGTTTTGCCACCGGTTTCAGCCAGCCGCTCCTGGCTGTACGTGCGCAAGGCCCGCCGCCCGCGAAGTCCCTGCTGAACGTCGAGCCGAGCGATTGTCTCGTGACGGCCGTCAAACCCAGCGACGACGGCCGCGCTCTGATCGTTCGTCTGTTCGGCGCTGCAGGCGAAGCGCGATCCGCCCGTCTGACGTGGGGCCGCGTTCAACCAAAGACTGTCTTCCTGAGCGATACGAGCGAGCAGGCGGGCGAGCTCGTGGATGGGCCCATTGACGTGCC
>JAAYBA010000207.1 GCA_012719085.1 Planctomycetota bacterium | reverse complement strand
GCCCCCTTCGAGGGTCGTTTCCGTCCGCGCGATCCGGCGGGGCTGGCGGCCTTCGACGGCGAGGATGTCTTCGGGTCGTGGCGGCTGCGGATCTACGACGCCTACTACATGGACACCGGCTCGCTGGAGTCGTTCGGTCTGACGATCACGACGGTGTCAGACAGTGCGACCGTGCCCGTGCCGGCGCCGACGGCGACGGCATTGGTGCTGTTCGGCTTCGGTTGCCTGCGGTGGGCCCGGCGGCGCATCTGAGCGGCTCAGGCCGACAGCGACGCGTCCTTCTGTCGCACCATCTGTTCCTGCCGGCTTCGGAATTCGGTGAGTTTTCGGCGCAGTTCGGCATCCTGCAGAGCGAGGATCTGCACGGCCAGGATGGCGGCGTTCTTGGCGCCGGCCTTGCCGACGGCCATCGTCGCGACGGGCACGCCGGGAGGCATCTGCACCGTGCTGAGCAGGGCGTCCATTCCGCCCAGGCCCGGCTCGCCGACCAGGGGAACGCCGATGACCGGCAGCGACGATCGGGCTGCCAGCGCGCCGGCCAGATGAGCGGCCATGCCTGCGGCGGCGATCAGTACCTTGACCCCCCTGGCCTCGGCGTTTTCTGCGAATTCGCAGGCGATCTGCGGGGTGCGATGGGCCGAGATGATCCGCACGGCCGGCTCGATCCCGAACTGGCGCAGTTGTTCGACGCAGCTTTCCATCACGTTCAGGTCGCTGTCCGAACCCATGACTACCGCGACCGCCGGTGTTTTCTCAGATACCATTTGTCTTTTCCCCCGTGCGAAATACAATCAGGGTCGTTTGTCTTTCGGCCGGATGATAGCCGTTGCGGACGGTGAAGGCAAGGGATTAGGGGGTTCAGATGCCAACACGAAGACCGGTCGTTGCGGGTCAGTTCTACCCCGGGGGGCGCGACGAGTGCCTGACGGAAGTCCGGGCGTGCCTCGAATCGCGAGAGCTGCCGGGGTCTCTGCCGCCGTCGATTGTGGCCGGCATCGTGCCGCATGCGGGCTGGACGTTCAGCGGTTCGTTGGCGGCGATGGTGTTTCGAGCGATCCAGGATTGCGGGCAGGCGGTGGAGACGTTCGTACTGTGCGGGACGGCCCACGGGTACTTCGGGCGGCAACCGGCAGACGACGGCAGCGACGAGTGGGAATGCCCTTTGGGCGCCGTTGCGGTTGATGGGGCGTTGCGGGACGACCTTGTCGAGCGGGGCGTTGTCGGGATCGATCCGGCGGCCCATCGTCACGAGCACAGCATCGAGGTGCAGATTCCCTTCATCGTGCATCTCTTCCCTCGGGCGAGGATCCTGCCGCTGACGGTGCCGCCGACGCAAGGGTCGCTGGCTCTGGGTGAGGCGCTGGCCGATGTGGCGGCCCGGACGGGCCGATCGATCATTTGCGTCGCTTCGACGGATTTGACGCATTATGGCCCGCGATATGGGTTTACGCCGATGGGGGCAGGTTCGGCGGGTCTGTGTTGGGCCCGCGAGGTGAACGACCGGGCGTTTATCGATCTGGCACTGGCGCTGGATGCGGAGCGGCTGCTGGCCGGGGCGATCGAGAACGGTAACGCGTGCGGTCCGGGGGGGGCGGCCGCCGTGACCGCTGTCGCCCGACGCCTGGGGGTCGAACGAGGGGTCCTTCTGGCTCACACCGACAGCAACGAGGTCATGCGCCGCAGGATGGGCATGACCGGCAGTGACGCCGTTGGCTATGCGGCCATCGTATTCTGAGCTCGCCTGGGGGGCCTGCGAAGGCTGCCTTTCAGATAAATCGCCGACGGCTCGGCATTTAGGGCTCATCTCCGGGGGCCGGAGATGTCGATATTTTCGTTGACAAGGCCGCCCCGATTTACTATCAAAGCGGGTTACGGGGTGCTTTCGTGCGCAGATTTAGCCGAACCCAAGTTCAGGTTGGAGAGAAAAAGGATGGAGCACAAGATTCTGTTGAAAGAAAGTGACATACCACGCCAGTGGTACAATCTGGCTGCGGATCTGCCCACGCCGATGCTTCCTCCGCTCGGTCCGGACGGCAAACCGATTTCGCCGGACATGCTGGCCCCGGTGTTCCCGATGAACATCATCGAGCAGGAAGTCAGCACGGAGCGCTGGATCGACATTCCCGAGCCGGTGCTGGACCTGCTCTACCGGTGGCGTCCTGCGCCGTTGCGGCGAGCCGTATACCTCGAAAAGTACCTCAAGACCCCCGCGCGGATCTACTACAAAGACGAGAGCACCAGCCCGCCGGGAAGCCACAAGCCCAACACGGCCGTTGCTCAGGCCTACTACAACAAGGAGTTCGGCATCAAGCGTCTGACCACCGAGACCGGCGCCGGACAGTGGGGCAGCGCCCTGGCGTTTGCCTGCGCGTTGCTCGGGCTCGAGTGCAAGGTCTTCATGGTCCGGATCAGCTTTGACCAGAAGCCCTTCCGCAAGTTCATGATGGAAACCTGGGGCGCCAACTGTGTGGCGAGCCCGAGCACGGAGACCAACGCCGGCCGCAAGGTCCTCCAGGAGACCCCTGACACGCCGGGCAGCCTGGGCATCGCCATCAGCGAGGCCGTCGAGCAGGCCGTGACCGACCCGTCGGGCCAGACCCGGTACTCGCTGGGCAGCGTGCTGAACCACGTGATGCTGCACCAGACCATCATCGGACTCGAGGCGAAGAAGCAGTTGGCGGCGGCCGGGGAGAAACTCCCCGACGTGATCATCGGTTGTGCCGGCGGCGGCAGCAATTTCGCCGGACTGGCCTTCCCCTTCACCGCCGACAAGATCAATGGCGCCAACATCGAAATCATCCCGGTCGAGCCGGCGGCCTGCCCGACGATGACCCGCGCGCCATTCGCCTACGACCACGGCGACATCGCCTGTATGACACCGCTGCTGGCCATGCACACCCTTGGCCATGCGTTCGTTCCGCCGCCCATTCACGCCGGCGGCCTGCGGTATCACGGGATGGCCCCGCTGGTGTGCCAGGCCATCGTCGAAGGCCTGTTCACCCCGAGGTCGTATCACCAGATCAAGTGCTATGAATCGGCCCTGACCTGGGCCCGGACCGAGGGCGCGATCTGTGCCCCGGAGACCAGCCATGCGATCGCCGCTGCCATCGATGAGGCCGTGAAGGCCCGCGAAGAGGGCAAGGAAAAGGTCATTCTCTTCAACTACAGTGGCCACGGTCTGATGGACCTGACCGGGTACAACGCCTACCTGACGGGCAAGCTCTCCGACTATGAGATGCCGGAGGAAGACATTCGCAAGTTTACCAAGGTCCTCGAAAATCTGCCCAAGGCGGAGATCCGAAAGAGCGGTCGTTGGTAGGTCCGGCGGCGACCCTGTGTGAGAAGATAGAGACCAACGTTCGTCGTGTGTAGCCATGAGAGTGAGTAAGGAGAGATCGAAATGAAGCATGTACTGTTGTTGACGGCCGTCTTGCTTATCGCGGCAACGGCAGGAGCACAGGACTGGGAAGGGGATCTGCTGGGGATGGAGGCGGGCAGTTTGCATGCCACCCTCGGGGTCACCTACGATAGCGAGTACATCTGGCGCGGATTCAAGGTCTTCGGCAGCAAGAGCGCCACGCATCTGGTGGGCGACGTGGACCTGTTCGAAACGGGGTTCGGGATCAGCGCGGCCGGGCACTACGCCAACGGCAGCGGCTACGTCAACTGGACCCGATACGACTATACGCTGTATTATCAGAACGGTCTGTTCCCGGACGAGCCCTATGCCACCAACTTCCGCGTCGGCTGGGTGATGTACGACTATCCGGACATGCCGAGCGACTTTGCCGACCTTCAGGAGGCGCACGCCGTATTGTCCTGGCCCAACATCCTGCCGATCAAGGGTCTGTGCCCAACGTACGTAGCGGCGAAGATGTGGCCGTCCAAAGGCGGTTCTTACATCGGCGGTGCGGCCTCGGGGTGGTTCCACATCTTCATGCTCGACTACGGGTTCACCGTGCAGGGCCTTCTGCCGCAGATGCCCGAGCACCTGATCCGACTGCACGCCGAGCTGGTCTACAACGACAGCGTCAATCCCTACGGCCCGCGACGCAAGGACCGCGAATTCTCCCACGCGCTGTTCGGCGTCGCGACCGATCTGGAACTGGGCAACAATCTCACGCTGACGCCGGCGGTCTACTATCAGAGAGCACTGGACACGGGACTCGAATGGTTCAACGACGGCGCCGACGAGCTTTGGGCCAGTGTGGGCCTGAAGTACTCCTTCTGAGCATCTCTCGATTGCCACTTGCATTACGGGGCCGGCCGCAGGGGTCGGCCCTTTTTCGTAAGACCCGCCTGCATTCGCCCCCCTGTGTCGTAACGACGTCCGGCACCTGGCCTCCGGCGACAAATTCGCTGGATTCTCCGGATTCTCTTGCATAACGTGGGGGAATGTGGTACAAACGATTTCGGTCGAGTGCGAATGTTCTCGCCGGCGCGCCACGGCGCGCATGCTCTTGAGTGCAGCCTTCACAGCGACCGCTCCCTCAAGCGGTTACGCTTTCGCGGCGGATTCGAGAGGCCCTGAGGCGGTGTACCCGGCCTGTACCCACGCCGCCAAGGGGAGAGTACAGCAGTGCTGCTGTCCCAACAAAGCGCTGGTGTTCCGTCCACAGAACCACCGCGCGACCGTCTTCCTCAGAGGCCGGGAACAGGTGAGAAAGGAGGTGCCCGCTGGACAGAGCGGCGGTGCGCCGCGATACAAACGGTTGAGGGTGTGCCATTCAACCATCTCCGGAGGAGCAACGGGCGGGGGGTTTCGGGGTCGGTCATGCCGGGCAGTTTCTTGTCTCCGCCAGGATCGGCCACGCCAGGAATCCTCACAGGTGGCTCTCTTCAACAAACGACGCCTGTCCGCATGTCCACACGGCAGATCTGTCGGAACGCTGCCGGCGAAAGGACCCGTCCTGTCGCAGCGGCGAGATTCAAACACCAAGTATTGCAGAAAGGAAAGGGTAGTGGCATGTGGAGAGTATTGAAGTGGTTGTGTTGTGGCGTGGTCATGGTGGGTCTGGTCGGCAGTGCGTCGGCGGATCTGATTGTCTACGACGGCTTCGATTACCCCGAAGGGAGCATCGCAGGCAATGCCGGCGGCACCGGCTGGGACGAGGGCGTCGCGTGGGACGGCGGTCAGAACATTGTCGCGCCGGGCCTGGACTGGCCCGATCTGGAGGTGGTGGGCAACAAGGTGGGCACGGCCAGCACGGTCAGCTACCGCCAGATGCCCTCCGGCTTTGACGCGTCGAACCGAACGATCTGGATCAGCTTCCTGTGCGCCAGTTCGGCGGCCCCGTCCTGGTCGGGCATCTCTCCGTTCAACGACGGCAGCGAGGCGATCTTCCTGGGCAAGCCCTCCGGCGCGGCCACCTGGGGTATCGCCTTGTATAACGCCGCAGGCGACGCCGGCGCGGTGACGGGGGCGAAGCTCTCGGAGGTGCCGACGTCGGAGCAGGCGTTCTTTGTGATTCGCATCATCAACCAGACCGCCGGCGCCCATATCACCTGTTGGATCAACCCGCCGTTGGATCGGGAGCCGACGGTGGAGACCGCCTATTACGACAATGAAACTGCCGGCGAGACCGTCGGCCGGGTTCCGTTCACTCGGATCCGCATCGGCAGCGACGGCGAGTTCTTCTATGACGAGCTTCGCCTCGGTGACACCTATGCGGACGTCTCCGGCATGGGAGGGCCGGCGTTTGCGGCCAAGCCCGCTCCGGAAGAGGAGGCGATCGACGTTCCGCGTGACGTGGTGTTGAGCTGGACGGCCGGCAAGTTCGCCGCGACGCACGACGTCTACCTCGGTACGGTCTTCGACGATGTCAACGAGGCCAGCCGGACCGACGCGAGAGGCGTGCTCGTCAGCCAGGGCCAGACCGGGACCAGTTACGATCCGGACGGGTTGCTCGAATTCAATACGACATACTACTGGCGGATCGACGAAGTGAATGCGGCGCCGGACAATACGATCTTCAAAGGCAAGACCTGGAGCTTCACCAGCGAGCCGTTCGCGTATCCGGTTGCGAACATCATCGCCACGAGCAACGGCGACTTCGATGCGGGCGCCGGGCCGGAGAATACGATTGACGGTTCGGGTCTCAACGCGGCCGATCAGCACTCGACCGAGGCGGGGGATATGTGGGTGGCCTATGCCCCGGACGAAGAGCGGCTCTACCTTCAGTATGAGTTCGACCGCATCTACAAGCTGCACGAGATGCTCGTCTGGAACT
>JAAYBA010000206.1 GCA_012719085.1 Planctomycetota bacterium | reverse complement strand
AGGTCGGCCTCGTCGACGATCCCATCGCCGTTGAGGTCGGCCGCCGCCGGGTCGTCCGGACCTGTGATCTCGGCGCCCAGGTGTTCGGTCACGATTGTCGCATCGCTTTCGTCCACGCGCCAATCGCCGTTGACGTCACCGATGGGTGCTGGGTGCTTGTAGTCGCCCGGACAGCTCACGTCGGCGACGGCGTCGATCTCAGTTCCGCCGCCGCCGGGGGCGTCGTCGATGCGCACGTGCTGAAACCACTTGCGCTGCGTTTCGGGATCGACGGGCAGCTCGAGCCGGGCGATGTCGTAGCCGGTCCCGCCGGCCGAATCGCCGTAGATCTGCGCCACGCGGGCGACCGAGCGGCCGGCCAGCGCCTCGAACGACAGGCTCGGGTCGAGCGGCAGCGTGGGATTGGTCGGCTCGGCCCACCAGCGGTTCCATTCGCCAATGGACGTGTCGGCGTTGCACGGATCGTATACGCGGCCCAGCGTCGGGGCGAAGCCGTCGCAGAACGGACCGTCTTCAGCGTCGGACGGCAGCTTGATGAAGTTGGCATTGCCGGCCATGAAGTTCGGATCGCTGGTGAAGCTGTACCATGTCACGCCGTCCTGGCTGACCGAGACGATGCCGGGCTCGCTGCCGCCGGAGGGGCCTACGAACACCTCGGTCGGGTCGTCGTTGTTCCAGCTCTGTCCGGCGGCCAGCGCTTGCGGCGCGTTGCCGAAGACGATGAAGTCGATGCCATACGGATTGTGCACGTCGTCGCCGACGGGGTGGTTGAAGGCCAGTGTGATGGCCCCGCCTTCGCCGAGAAAGGCCACCTCGAAATGTCGGAAGGCCGGATAGACCGGCACGACCGGAGCGGGGGTGTCCAGCGGGATCGACCAGTCGTCGCCGGTCGTGTCCACGGTGGGCCGTCCGAGGGCGGCGTTCGGGTCATCGAAGTCGATGCCGCTGAGCCAGTCGCTCATCATGCCGACGGGCTGGTGGTCGATCACGACCGTGGCGAAGTCGTTGGGATCGTAGACGTACCCTCGATATCCGGCCAGGAAGGGGACCTCCCACGTCGGCTTCGGCGCGTCGCCGTGACCGTAAATCCAGCCGTCGGCGTCGCCGTGGCGGACGATTCGGTCGGCGGCCCCCGTCCAGGGCGAGATCCAGCCCTCGCGGCTGCGTGCGTCGTCGGTCCAGTAGTGCCACCACAGGTCGCCTCCGCCGTAACCGACGTCGTTGTGGTCCTGATAGGCGATCCCGTCAACGGAGATGCCCCAGCCGTAATCGACCTGTATGGTGACGAGGTCCGTCTGTGCCTCGATGATGTCCAGCAGAGCGAGACCAGTGGTCGTCTCCGCTTCCGTCAGGCCGAAGCGCACCCGATATTCGATGCGGAAACCATCGGCCCACTCAATATAGACGCGGGCCTCGTTCACGCCCGTACCGACCTCTACAGGCGCTGCCACCGCCGCTGTGACGACCGCCAGCAGCAGGCCCAATCCCAAGAACTGTATACGTTTCATCTGCTTCCTCCGGTTTGCGTTCTGTTGCTTTGGCCTTGCAGACCCGCATGGGCTGAAGCCCATCCTACACGTGTTGACTGGTGACCTCTGGTACATCCCAACCTCCTTTCGTCTGTGCCGGCCCTTGTCGCGAGGGCGCATAAAAAAAACCGCCGTTCCCGCAAAGCGGAACGACGGTTCAATGACTGCATACGATCCCGGCCCGACACCACAGACCCGGACTGCGCCTTCATACGTGCGTTCCATATCGCGAGAACACTGACCATGTGCGATCGACTACAGGCAGGTCTTCTGACTTGCGTCCTACCTCGAGGCTCCTTCCCATCCGCACGCAGCGGACAGTGGATACCGGCCTCTTGGATTTCCGATGCTTCCATCGGAGCGGGCGCTCACAGCGGCGCGACCGTCGCGGATTTTCACCGCGTTCCCGTTTGAGTATCCCAGGACCAGCGTCCTGGGACCTGCAGCCGAGCGATGCACTTTCACAAAGAGCGTGCCATCATACATACCGTGTCCCGCCCATCCTGTCAATACGGAAAAGCTCATCGGAACAAAATTGTCGCCATTCCCAGTCGGGACGGCTGTTCTCAAGGCGTCCGGCTCGCACGTTTACGCCACCACAATCGATGTAACATCGGTCGGGCCGGCGCAACTGTGTTTCACGGGATGCTTGGGCGAAGAGTGCGATCGAGTCGTGCGTGCATGGCGATGCGCGAGGCAAGAATGGCAGGCGAAGAGGTGACGGGCGAGTCCAGCCGGCTCCGTGCGGCATGGATGAGGCACGATTCCGGACTGCTGGACGGCTACCTTGTCAGAGATGTCGAGGACCCGCGAATCAATCTGCAGAGCATCCTGAGCAGGTCGTTTCTCATCGATGCGATCTGGCCCGACGAATTCACGACGCTCATCCGGGAGGAATTCCGCTT
>JAAYBA010000205.1 GCA_012719085.1 Planctomycetota bacterium | reverse complement strand
TGACAGTGTCTACTTGGGAATCCAATGGCATGAAGACAAACGATCCGATCATCGCTGCACTGGAACAGGACAACATCGTCGACTCGGCGGCGCTCGAGCAGCTGATCCAGAACCAGCAACAGACTGGGCAGAGCATTCTGTCGATCCTCAGAGAACAGAATCTCCTGACCGAAGAGCAGATTGTTCAGACGGTCGCCCAGGCGAACGGCATTGAATACGTCGAGTTGACGGCCGAGACCATCGATCCGACGATTGCACACCTGATCAGCCGGGATCTGGCGAGCCGACACAACGTCATCCCGATTCAACGCCAGGACCGGACGCTGTTCATAGCGATGGGGACGCCGTGGGATCTGGCGGCGCGGGATGAGATCGAGGTGAAAACCGGCTATGGCGTTGTGCCTGTCGCTGCCAGTCCCGCGGCCATACGCCAGATAATCGGGCGGCTCTTCGACGAAGTGGACATCACGAAGCAGGTGGTGGCTTCGATGCGGCTGAAGGAGGATGCCGGGACATCGGCCGCAGCGCCCAAGAATGACGTTCGGACCCTGCGGGAGGGCGACGATCCGATTAGTAAGCTGGTTTCCTCCATCGTTCGAGGCGCCATTTCGTCGCGGGCCAGCGATGTCCACATCGAGCCGCAGTTCCCCGACCTTCGCGTACGCTATCGGATCGACGGAACGCTGCGAGACACGATCCGCGTGCCGGCGTCCGTGCAGCGGGAGGTCGTCTCGCATATCAAGATCATGGCCGACATGGATATCTCTGAGCGGCGCATCCCGCAGGACGGCCACGCGACGATCGAGCACGAGGGGGCTGAGTACGACCTTCGCGTCTCATCCCTGCCGGCTGTGGGTGGCGAGAAGGTGGTGTTGCGCATTCTCGACAAACGAGTCGAACGCTGGTCGTTCGACAAGGTGGTCACCTCGCCGCACGACAATCGGACCTTCCGCCAGATTCTCAGCAATCCATACGGCATGCTGCTGCTGACCGGTCCGACGGGCAGTGGCAAGACGACCACGTTGTATTCGGTGCTGCAACGGATCAACACGGCCGACAAGAACATCGTCACAGTGGAGGACCCGGTCGAGTATCGTCTCGATGGGATCACTCAGGTGCAAGTCAAGCCGGTTGCCGGCATGACGTTTCCGTCTGCCTTGCGGAGCATCCTGAGGCAGGATCCGGACATCATCCTCATCGGCGAGATTCGCGACCGCGAGACGGCGGAAATCGCGATCGGTGCGGCCCTGACCGGCCACCTCGTCCTGAGCACGCTTCACACCAACGATGCGGCCGGGGCGGTTTCGCGGCTGGTCAATCTGGGGATTCCGTCGTTTCTCGTCGGTTCGGCCTTGCTCGGCAGTGCCGCGCAGCGACTGGTTCGGATCCTCTGTCCGAAATGCAAGACGCCGTACCGCGCGTCCGAGAGCGACGTGCAGGTCTTGTATGGCCGCACCGAGCCGGACGACGAAGTGCGACTGTGGCGGGCGACCGGATGCAGCCATTGCTACCAGACGGGTTACCTGGGACGCAAGAGCATTTACGAGATTCTCCCCGTCTCCAGGGCGGTTCAGAGAAAGATCATCGATAAGGTCGATGACGACGCTATCCGAGAGCACGCCGTCGCCGAGGGGATGCGAACGCTGCGTGCGGCGGCGGTCAGCGAAGTCCTCACCGGTGAGACGACGATCGAAGAGATCGTGCGAACGGTCGATATGGAGTGGGGCTGATGCCGACCTTTCAGTACATCGCCAAGGATCGATCCGGCCGGGAATTCGACGGCGTCTATGACGAGATCGCCGGCGTCGGCGCGCTGCGCAGCGAGTTGGCGCGCATCGGCTATGTGCTGGTGCGAGCCCGCCGGGTCAGGCCGCATTCCTCCCGACGGTCGCGCGTCAAGTCGGAGGACATTGTAAGTTTTGCGTACAAGTTCTCCGGCATGTATTCGGCCGGGCTGTCGGTCACCTCGTGCCTCGAGACCCTTGCCGCTCAGGCGGAACAGCCGGTGTTGGGACGCATGTTGGGTGACGTTCAGAAGCGCGTGGAGGCGGGCGCGAGTCTGACGAAGGCGTTCGAGCCGTATCGCGAGGTCTTCTCCGAGTTCTTCGTCGGTATGCTCGAAGCGGGAGAGGCGGCGGGCAAACTGGCCGAATCCCTGGAGATGAGTGCAATCTATCTGGAAAAGCGAGAGCAGTTGCGTTCTAAGGTTCGGTCGGCCTTCGTCTATCCCATCGCCGTGGGAGTCGTGTGCCTGGCCGTCCTCCTGGGGCTGCTGCTGTTTGTTGTTCCGGTGTTCACGAAACTGTACGCCAATCTGCGCGTGCCTTTGCCGGGTCCGACACTGGTCCTCGTCACGCTGAGCCGGATGCTCACGGTCTGGGGGTGGCTGGTTGCGCCGGCGGCCGTTGGGGCGGGCTGGGCGCTCGGGCGTGTGCTCCGCCGTCACGGCCTGCGGCAGGGATGGGACCGGATCAAGCTCCGATTGCCGGTCTTTGGGAGACTTAACCGTCTGATTCTGGTCTCGCGCTTCATGCGTCCGTTCGCCATGCTGATTTCCGTTGGCGTCTCCGTGATCGACGCGTTCCGCATCGCCGGAGACATCGCCCGCAGTGCGGAGATGACACGAGTGGCGGAGGATTTGCAGCGCGTGACGCAGGCCGGCAACGCGGTGGGCAAGGCGTTAGCGGCGCACGACATCTTTCCGGCCGAGATCGTACAGATGGCGACGTCCGGCGAGCAGGTCGGGCGGCTGGCCGACATGCTGGTCAAGGGGGTCGATCTGCTGGACCGCGACATCGAACGGTTCCTGGCGGCCCTGATCGTCAAGCTCGAACCGGCGCTGACGTTGATTATGGGACTGGTTATTGGTCTGGTCCTGATGGGTGTGTATCTGCCGATGTTCGATTATATGACCCACCTGCGCTGACGCACGAGATGCGGCATGGGTGAGCCGATGTGACTCAAGTCGGTGTGCGTTTCTGTCGATACAGAGGTGCTGGTGAAACAGAAACAGGGTCTACTTGGAATAGGAGAACAACATGAGGCGTGAGAAGGGTTTTACTCTGGTTGAGTTACTGGTCGTGGTGCTGATCCTCGGTGCGTTGGCGGCAATCGCCATCCCGAGAATCAGCCAGAGCGCTGAGACTGCCAAGATCAACGCGTGCAAGACGAATGTCAACCTGTTGAACTCGCAAATCGAATTGTTCCGTGCCAATACTGGTGATTGGCCGAAGAGCCTGGACGATCTCGACGGCTCGGACTACTTCCCGGATGGACTACCGGAATGCCCGTTTGGCACCACCTACTCGTATAAGAACGAGAAGCCGTATCGCGTGGCAGAGCACAACCACGGCGGCTCCGGCAAACCCGAGAAGTAGAGGGAGAATCCCTCGTCTCACCGGAGTGGTTTGAGGCTGAGCGCATGTATGGCACTCGCGGAGACTATCGGTGCAGCCTTCCGTCATCGTCGTCGAGCGTGCGTATGAGAGTTCGGAAAGCCTTTACGCTTGCCGAATTGATCGTAATGGTTACAGTGCTGGCCGCCCTGACGTTTGTGGCGGTGCCACGGCTGCCGTTTCGATCGATCCAGGGCCACCGGGCGGAGGGCACCGCCTGGAAGATCGCGACCGACCTGCGCCGGACGCGCAGCCTGGCCATTCTGCACGCCGCGACGCATCCGAAGGGCTTCGCCCTCAAAATCAAGACGATGGGCAAGGGCGCCGAATACGAAATCGTTGATCTGGAGAGCCAGGACACCATCGACGTCCATGTCGTCGATGCGGGTGTTTCCCTTGCGGGCCGGAGGACATTCGAGTTCAGTCCGCTCGGCGCCCTGAAGGAGAAGAACGATCCGGCATTGACCGTTTCTGCGTCGGGGCGAACCTTTACGATACGTGTTGCGCCCGGCACGGGCGCCGTTCGCTGTACCGAGGACGGGAAGATCTGACAGTTGGGTCGAGAGTGGGTGGATGTCGTCGATCATTGGAAGAGACTGTGTGAGACGCGCATGTCGGGGCGTGACCCTGACGGAGGTGGTGGTCGCCGCGACGCTTCTGGCCGTGGCTGTCCTCCCATTGCTCCGCGCGCTGACCGTGGCACAGGCGACGGGCGCAATTGTCGAACGCAAGACCCAGTCTCTGATCCTGGCGCAAGGGACGCTCGATGAGATTCGAGCCAGGGCGCTGCACCATTACGAGAGTTCATTCTGCAAGGACTCCGAGACGCTCGTCGGTGGTTATTTGTGCAACGTGACGGATGACCAAGCCCCAAACCTTCGACGGGTGACCGTGGCGGTGGGCTTTGACGTCAATGGGAACGGCCATCTGTCTGGCGACGAGGTAGAGGTGACCCTGACGACGTGTATCGCCCGGCGGTAGCCAGCGTGGCCGTCCACTTCGCCTGCCAGCCTTTCGGCTTATAGGACCACCGGCTTCGCTCGGTCTCTGCGTCGTGCTGCGGTCGCAGGGTGTCCCATAAGAGGCGGCGTCATGGGACCATCCAGCGGTTTCTCGCGGCAGGATTCGATATCAGATAAGCCACGTTCCAAAGCCCGATCCCGCTAATGGTGTGGCCTCTTCCTGCCGAGTATATCGAAGAACAACGGTTCGAGTGTGTATGGTGTGAGCAATGCCGCAGAAACGCCACAATCTCAGACGGCCCAGGGCCGTGACTCTGGTTGAGATGGTCGTCGCCATGTCCATCATGGCGATCGTCATGGCCGCCGTGCTGCCGTTGTTTGCTGGAATACGTAACAACTGGGACACGCGGCAGGCGAGTGTGGAGATCGTCCAGAACGCCAGAGTCCTTGCGGATCATCTCCATCGCACACTGGCAACGGCGATCCGGGTCGCGGATGTCAGTCCATCCACACAAGAGAGAGGCTTCATCGAGTTGGTGACCAATGACGGAACCGTTTGCCGTTACGCCGTCGGCGAGGACGGTTACATCCAGTTCGGTCCGTCGGGCGAGCCGGGCGATCTGGCGGGCCCGGTCAGTCGGTTCCAGTTCACCTGTTATGACGGCAACGATTTCACGACGCCCACGGTTGAGGCCTCATCGGTTCGATTCGTCGCCGTGGAGACCATGTTTGCCAATGAGGTACCTACCGGCGCCGACAAGACGTTCACCACACAGGTCTACATCCGCGCCGGAACGCTCGATTCGGACGAATCGGAGCCGGACGAAGGGTTTTCGCCCGGCGTGGCGGTACGCAATTCCATCGCCTGGGGCGGAGGGAACATCTGCATCGACAGCTACCGGTCCTCTCGGGGGCCCTACGATCCGACGCAGTCAGGGGCAGAAGCCGTGGTCTGCGTCAATGCGATCGGAACCAACGTGATTTCGCTCTGGAGCAGTGCCGTCATTCGTGGCGACGCCTATATTGGGCCGGGTGGAAACCCTACCACGGGAATCGCCACGTGGGGCGCCTCGCAGATCACCGGCCGCCGCGAGGCGCTCACCACAGCGGTGGAGATTCCGGCCCTCTCGGCCCCGACCGGACCGCCGTTCGATGGTACTCCGGAACCCGCCGTCGAGTTGGTGGCGTCGCAGATGCAAACCATTGACTCTGACCGCTACATCGAAGGGATCAGCCTGTGGGGCAGTTCGGTGCTCGCCGTTCAGGGGCATGTCACGATCGTGCTCGAGCAGGGACTGCAAACGAGCAGTCTGGCCGAACTGAGGATTCTGCCCGGGTCGAGTTTGACTCTGTACGCCGGAGGAGATGTCGACATCTCAGGCAGTTCCGCTCTCAATGGTATGAGTGCCGATCCTTTCCGGCTGCGTGTCAAGATGATCGGCAACGGCAAGAGCTTTCGGATGAACACCAACGCCGTGGCCTGCGCGGTGCTCCAGAACCCACAAGGAAGTGTGTCCATATCGAGTCAGGCACAGTTCTTCGGGAAGATCCAAGCAAGAAGCCTCGAAGGGGGCGGACGGATCCACGTCGATCTGGATTGTGACTTTGAGAACGGGAGCCCGTAGGCGTCGGATGGAAGTCTCTATGAACGACACTCGTCACAACCGGGGTATGGTGCTCTTGATGGTGGTCTTCATCATCGCACTGATGTCTGCCGTCGTCATTGGAATGCTCCAACTGAATACGGAAGACATCCAGATTATGCGGAATCACATCTATGCGGCTGAGGTGTTGGCGATCGCCGAAGCCGGGCTTGACGACGCGCTGTCGCAACTGCGGGCGAATGCCGACTGGCGCGACGGATTCCAGGACAAACCGTTTGCCGGCGGGGCCTATACGGTGACGGTGGATCACCCCCGCGCTGCTCCAGGGATTCCGGCCCACGTCGCGTTGCCCCAGGCAGCCATAGCGGTGGCGCAGGGGGCGCCGTTCGGCTCGGAGGCGGATTGTCATGTTGCGTCCGTGGCCCGGTCATCCAGCGGATGCGTCGCCCGGATTCAGGCCGAGGTTTCGGTCGGCACGGACGGCCCGCCGTACGACGTGGCGATCGACAGGATCAGGGTGAACGAATGAAATACAGCGGCAAAACGGCGACGGGAATTGAGATCGGCACGGCCGAGATTCGCATCGTGTCCGCTCGGAAGACCGGGGCGGGGATCCAGGTGGTGGCTGCCACACGGGCCGCCATCGAACCGGGGACCATCCAGAACGGCTGTGTTGTCGATTCGCAGAGACTGATCCAGATCCTGAAAGTCCTCAGGAAGCAACACAAGGTGCGATCCCGGCAGGTGACGGTGTCTCTGCCGGCCGAATGCAGTGTGGCTCGCATCGTGATGCTTCCGGAAGAGGACCCGCAGCGCATCGCCCGGTTCGTGCAGGACGAAATCCGGCAATATGCCTCCCTGTCTGGCAGAGAGACCGTATCGGATTTCCAGGTGATCACGCTGGGACGCCCAGGTGCGCCCGGAAGGGTATTGGTCGTGGGCGCCGATCGTGGGCTGGTAAACGCTGTGAGCGAAGCGTGCCATCACGCTGGTTTTGTAATTGGCGCGATTGAGCCGGCAGTTACGGCCTGTGTACGGCTTCTCGATGCCGTGGAAGCCCCCGATCCATCTGCGGTCAGACGATTGCTTGGCATTCGCAGGGAGGAAGGCTTGACGCTGTGCATCTTCAGCGGAGGCAGACTCGATTTCGTCAGAACGAAAAGCATCGGAGCCGCCGATGTCTCGGAGCGGTGCATACGGGACGAAATCAACGCGGCGATCCAGTTCTACGACACCAAACATGCCGCCAAGCCTCAGCCGTGGCATGTGGTCATCCTTGACGAGAGCGGGCAGGCCGCTCCTGACGGCCTTGCCGAGTCCATGAGGACGGGGATCCTGGCAGACCACGTGGACGTTTGGACAGACGGCACGCTCCCCGATGGTGTGGCGGCCGACCCGCAGCCTCGCGGTGCGCCGTCCGCAACGGCGCTTGGCTTGGCCCTCCGCTCGCTTGCAGCCGGCGAGCACGGGGCGCAAGTGAATCTGCTCTGCGCCGATGCGGCCCAGATGGAGCCGATCCGGCGGGCGGTACTGGTCACAGCCAACGTGCTGGCGGCGCTTGTGCTCGTCGTCGTCCTGCTCGTCGGCGGGTTGCAGTTGCTGTTCCAGCGGACGGCGCGGAATGTCGCCGCCATCCAACAGGCGCAACTGGCGCGCGGTGAACTGGATCTGACGGTGGCAATGGATCAGCTGGAGTACGTGGAGCAGCGACACCGGTTGCTGGCCGATGAATTGGACTGTCTCCGGTCGATCTCGGAATCCCGACACGACGTCAACTGGGTCCAGCTTCTCACCGATATACAAACGGCGACGCCCCAGATGGTGCGCATCGTCAGTCTGTCTACGGATGCCGGGTCCGATATCGTCATGGACGGGATCTCCCGTTCGTATGAAGCTGTCCACACGTTTGTCGCGATGCTCAACCATTCCGAGCATGTGCAACGAGCCTTCTTGCTGGAGACACGTCGCGGCGACGCTCAGGAAGGGCTTGTGCGATTCGCCATACGGTGTTCCCTGCATTCGATGGAGATGCCATAACGGATGGGAACTCACGAACCACCGCAGTTCACTCGACGACAGGAGGCGGCCACGGCCGGCGCGCTGGTTATGATCTTTGTCTATGCGGCCTACAGTTGGCTGGTGACACCACACGTGACGTCGTTACAGGCCTCTCAGCAATACGAACGTGTTGCCGCAGTCTGTGCCGAGAGGAGTCGAGTCACCAATCAGAGGCTGCGAACGGAGCGAGCGCATTTGCAGGAACTGACAGACCAGTATGCCTCGTTCTCAGGCCGGGCCTTCCCTCCGAACAAAGCCGAGGAGTTCTTCAGCGACCTCGAAGCGTTCTGCGGGCAGACGGGCTGTGTTATGGCTTCGCTCAGTTACCTCCGCGACATCATGCGAAGGCCGGTTGTCCAGGAGGGCGGCGCGGGCCAGCTCCTCTGGACCCATCGCAGTGTCGCCCTGACCGTCCACGCCACCTACGGCAACATCATACAACTGATCGAGAAGCTGCAGGCCCGTCCACAGAAGGTCTGGATCGACGCCCTGCGGATGGGGCCCTCCGATCTGGGGCCAGGCCGCGTCGCCTGCGATCTCGTCGTGACGATCTACGTGAACCTCGATAAGGAGAGCCCTGACGATGAACAGGCTCCAATGCAGCCTTGAGGCCACCATCCTTGTGGTTCTTGTATTCGGCCTGGCAGATGCGTCGGGCCGAGCGAGCCTGGTGTCCGGTGACGCCGTGCCGATGGGCCGCGAGAATCCCTTCGCCGAGTTGATGACGACACCATCGACGCCGGTCGCTCCTCCAACCGAACTGATGAAGGAAAGGCCTGCGCTTGTGCTCGAGACGGTGGTTTTGAAGTTCCTCGATGCCACGAGTCTCAAGACCGTTCTGGACAAGATGGTGACGCCGTTCGGCATGGTGGCGGTCAATCAGAAGAACAACTCCGTGGTCGTCTGTGACACGGCCGAGAACATGGCACGGATCCTGGCCGAGATCCGCAAGGCGGACCGAATCCCCCAGCAGGTCATGGTGGAGGTGGTGATCCTCGACGTGCAGCTCAAGAACGACACCGAGATCGGGATCAACTGGGACCTGTTGTCCGATGAGCGGTATGATATCGGATGTCGTCCGAACTTTGGCGGGTCGCCGCCTTGCTCCGCCGAGAAAGACGCCGGACCTGTCGGCAACGCAACGGCGTTCAATGCGATCGCGATGGGCGGGGATGTCAGCGTCGTCAATGGAACTGTCCGTCACGTGCTCCGCGAGCTTCAACAGACGAGGGATGTGGACATCCTGGCCAGTCCGAGCACCCTGGTGGTCAGCGGTCAATCGGCGACAATCCAGGCCGTTGAGGAGATCCCATACAAGGAACTGATCGACTCGGCCACCGGCGGTCAGGAGGCGTTGAGCGCAACGCAGTTCAAGGAGGTGGGTGTCACCCTCCAGGTCACTGCGACCGTAACCGACGGCAACAACATCTTCGTCACTGTTAGAGTCGAGCAGAACGTCCAGACGGGAGTAAGTGAGCAGGGGGCGCCCGTTGTGGATACAAGACGGGCCAATACGTCCCTTCTGCTGGAGGACGGACAGATTGTGGTCATGGGGGGGCTGCGGCGCAAGGAGGAGATTCGCCAGGTACGCCGGGGACTGCCTCTGGTCGGCCGTTTCTTCAAGAGCCCCAGGGCGGTCAGGACGGTAACGAACCAGTCGGAGCTGGTCGTGCTTCTCTCGCCCCACATCGACCGGGGCGAGCCGGTGCCGGACACGGTTGCGGCGCGCTATGAAGCGATTCGCGGGGCCTCTTTGCTGTCGCGCGGCCAGGAGCCGGTCGATGCATCAACGCCGTCACAGGACCCGGAACGGCAACATCCTTGACTGGCCCGCCCGCCGGCCGATGGCATCGTGAAACAAAACGATCATTAAGGAGGAACCAACATGTTGGGGTTGTTCAAAGCAAAGAAGAAGACCGCGCCGATCAAGATTCTGATCGTGGACGATGAGCCGGACCTGGTCAGCACGGTGGAATATCGCCTGAAGTTCGCCGCGTGCCAAACGGTGACGGCCTCGAACGGACAGGAAGGGCTGGAGCGGGCGGCGGCGGAGAAACCCGATCTTATCCTCCTTGACACGAACATGCCCGGGATGGACGGCCACGAGATGCTCGGGCGGCTCCGGGCGGACCCGACTCTTCAACGGATTCCGGTGATCATGCTGACCGCGCGATGTGAATCGCGAGACGTCGCGGCGGCGTCGGCGTACGGCGTCTCGGACTACGTGACCAAACCGTTCGATTTCGCCGAACTGATGAGCAAGATTCAGACCATTCTGAAAGACCGCGAACGGGGCTGATTTACGAGCCGGACAACGAGGAAGGAGAATCCCCTTGACGACGACCAAGGCATTGCGAGTTCTCATCGTTGAGGATGATATCGTCGATCGCAAGTTGCTCGACCGACTTCTGGCGAAGTCGTCTCTCAGCATTGCGGAAGTCGTTTATGCCGACCGCCTCTCGGCGGCTTTGGAATGTCTGCGCCAGTCCTGCTTCGATGTGGTCTTGCTCGATCTGGGGCTGCCCGACAGTCGTGGAACCGAATCGGTCGTCAACATTCAACGCCGGGCCCCGCACGTGCCGATTATCGTGCTCAGCGGCCTGGACGATGAAGCCACCGCGACGTCCGCCGTGCAGAAGGGCGTACAGGACTACCTCATCAAAGGGCAGGTCGACAGTACACTGTTGATGCGGTCGATTCGCTACGCGTTGGAGCGCAAGAAGGCCGAGCGACAGTTGCAGGCGGCCGAGCATCGCTATCGCACCATCTTCGATAACTCCGCTGTCGCCATCATGATGGTGGACAAGGCCGAGCGCCTCGTCTCATGGAATCAGTTCACTGAACAGCTCCTGGGCATGTCCGAGGAGCAACTGCTCGGCCGGTCCGTCAAGAGCCTGTATCCGGAGTCGGAGTGGCAGCGAATCCGGACCCTGAGCGTGCGACAGAAGGGGATGCAGCATCATCTGGAGACCCAGATGTATCGAGGGGGAGGCGACCTGATCGACGTCGATATCTCGCTGAGCGTGCTGAGAGACAGCGATGGGCAGGCCACCGGATCGATCGGGGTCGTCCGGGATATCACCGAGCGAAGGCGGATGGAACAGGCGCTTCGCCGGTCCGAAGAGCGGTTTCGCCAGGTGGTGGAGAACGCCAACGAGTGGATATGGGAAGTCGATGCAAACGGCTTATACACGTATGCCAGCCCGATCATCGAGCGCATCCTGGGGTATACGCCGGAAGAGGTCCTTGGGAAAAAGCACTTCTATGATTTCTTTCATCCCGACGATGCGGCGCAGTTGAGAACCAGGGCATTCTCGATCTTTGCCAGAAAGGACGTCTTTACCGAGTTTCAGACGCGGAACCTGCACAAGGACGGGCGCGTCGTGTTCTTGCTGCGCAGCGGCGTGCCCATCCTCGACGAGGATGGCACACTCCTTGGCTATCGCGGGGCAGATGCGGATGTGACCGAACGCGCGCGCATCCACGAGATTCTGGACCGCAAGCAGAAGAACCTTGGCGTGATCTTCGACGCGGCGCCGGTCGGCATGCTGCTGGTCGATGAGGAATTGACGGTTGTACGCGCGAACGAGGCGGTTCGACACCTGTCGGGTCGAGACTTCCGTGAGATCATCGGGCAGGGGCCCTGTGAGGCCCTGGGTTGTACTCGGTATGCGGCCGGGGCGAAATGTTGCCGCGACGCAGACGGGGACGTGCCGTGCTCGTTGCGCACCATGATTGAGATGGTGTTCGAGTTGGGCAAGCCGATTCGCAGCCTCGAGGTCTGCCCCGAGCTGGACGACCACGGCACAACGCGGTCGCCCTGGCTCCTGGCCAGCGTCGAGCCCGTCGCTATCGACTCGGGCAGATTCGTGGTTGTGGCGATCGACGACATCACGGACCGCAAGCGGGCGGAGGAAGAGTTGAAAGAGGCCGTGGAGATGAAGTCGCAGTTCATTTCGACGGTCTCGCACGAACTGCGGACACCCCTGACCTCGATGAAGGAGGCGGTGACGATCGTGCTGAGCGGAGAAGCCGGACGGATCAAGAAGGACCAGGCCCATTTCCTCGACATCGCCAAGCGAAACATCAACCGGCTGAGCCGGCTGATCAACGACGTTCTGGATTTCCAGAGGCTTGATGCCGGGAACATGACCTTTCACATGCAGGAAGGGGCCCTCGACAGGACGGTCGAGGATGCGTACAACACGATGCAGCCGTTTGCGGCTAAACGAGGTGTTCATCTTATCGCCGAGATCGAACCGGGACTTCCACCGATCACCTTCGACAGCGACAGAATTGTGCAGGTGGTTACAAATCTGGTGAGCAATGGCATTAAGTTCACCCCGAAGGGTGGATCCATCCGGGTCCGCGTCCATCGCCGGGGCGAGCACATCCTGATCCAGGTGAGCGACACGGGACTCGGCATCCCGCGGGAGGCGTTGCCGAGGATCTTCGAACGATTCTATCGCGTGCGCCGGCCCGGCAAGGAAATCCAGGGGACGGGTTTGGGATTGCCCATCGTCAGTCGGATCATCAACAGCCACGGAGGCCGCATAGATGTTGAGAGCGAGCCGGATAAGGGCACAACATTCACTGTCTCGCTGCCGATCAAACAAACTGACGCACCAAACCTTCTGCCCCAGCAGACGGATGAACACCTGGAAGCCACGCTACACGAATCGTGACACAACACGATGCTTTCGGTACTCCATGCGTTAACCCGACGCAGGTGTCGAAACGGCCAGGGTTGACGCAACTCGCCGGATATGCTCTGGAAGAAAGCGCCCGGGCTCTCCAACTTTTTCTTGCCTTGGCAAGGGCAGCGGCATACCATAATGCCGTCTGAGGCTTTTATTCTCTGGTATGGGGGGCGCTTGCATTCTGCGTTCGGCGCGATGCAAGAGGACGCGTGGCAACACGGTGGAGAGAGAAATGCCGGATCTGGGGAAAACACGAGGCGAGCTTCTGGCTGAGATCGCTCAGCTGCGCCAGCGTCTGGCCGTTCGCGACGTGAGCAATTCCCCGGAGGGCCAGGATCGCTCGGGGCGGATGTGCCACGAGCCTAAGGACGCCCCGACGACGCGGTCTTCGTACGCCGAGAGGCTCCTCGATGCATTACCGGATGCCGTTTCCGTGACGGACCTGAACGGACGTATCTGCTATGTCAACCATGCGTTTCTCAGGGGCGCCGGCCTGGTCGCCGAACAGGTTCTCGGGAAAAGTTTTCCTGAGACCGGTGTGGTGGAGGCCGGCCAGTTCTATGCCGTCCACAGGCAGGTGATGCCGCAACTGCTGACCGAAGGGGTGGTCCGGGAGGTGCAGACTATCGGATTGCATCCGGACGGTTCTCCGATTGCCGTGCAGGTCGATCTGGTGCTACTGCGAGGTGCGTCGGGTGAGCCGTCGCATGTGGGGGCCGTGGTCCGACAGGTCAGCGGCCTGACGGAAGCTGAATATGCTCTGATCCAGAGCGAACGCCGATACCGAGAGATTGTCGAGACGGTGGCGGATCTCATCATCACCTTCGATCTGGATGGCAACGTGCTTTCGGTGAACAGTGCCGCCAGGACGATGCTCGGACTCGATCCGATGCGGGTGATCGGCAGGCACATCGTCGATCTCGTTGTCACCGAATACCGAGAGCCCGTTACATCTCAGTTCGAGTGTGTCCTGAGGGGCCATAGCGTCCAATCAGAGACCGTCCTGGCGGATCACGACGACCAGTCGATTCCCGTCGAATACCGTGCAGCTCCCCTCATCGAGAACGGACACATCGTGGGAGGACGCGCCATCGCGTGGGACATCACACACCGCAAACGGCTCGAACGAGAACTGAAGGCCAGTGAAGAACGGTATCGTATGCTCGTGGAGAGCGCCGGGGAGACGATCGCGACGATTGACAAACATGGCACGTTTCTCTTTATGAATGGCACGGCGGCCAAGCAACTCGGCGGTCAGCCGGCGGATTTCATTGGCAAGACGATGCGGGACGTGTTCCCCGCGAACGTGGCAGACTTTCAGGTGGCTGACGTCCGGGAAGTGATCCGAACCGGCGAAGGACACAATACGGTGAGTCTGTCGTGTGTTGGGGGCGAGATGCGGTGGTACAACACGGCAATTCAGCCCCTGCGAGACGGTGAAGGTCGTATCACCGCTGCCGTTGTCATTGCGCGAGACATTCACGAACTCAAGAAGGCCCAGGATGAACTCGAAGCACACCGCGAGCGGATGATCCGAGCCGAGCAACTCGCTTCTCTGGGAACGCTGAGTGCAACCCTGGCTCACGAATTGACGCAGCCGTTGACGGTGATCCGACTGTCGATTCAGAACGCCCTGAAAGACCTCGATGGGGCCCCCTGCTCGCCAAGGGTGATCGAGGATCTGAAGGACGGTCTTGGCGAGGTGGCCTGTGTCGCAGGGATCGCCGAGCGATTTCGCGACTTTGCACGACGGGCATCGGAGAAGGCGGTCGGGAGAATCGCCATCGCTCAGACGGCCCACAAGGTGATGAATCTGTTGCGGCAGAGCGCCAGGGAGGCGAACATCGTTTTGGAGACGAGGGGACTCGAGGCGTTGCCGCCTCTGTACATGCACGAAAAGGACCTGGAACAGTTGGTTTTTGCGGTCGCTCAGAACGCCATTCAGGCGGCGGACGGGGGGACGAGGCACCACTTCATGATTGCGGGAGACTGCCGTGGAGACTGGATTGAGTTGCAGTTTAGCGATGACTGTGGGGGGATCGCGCCGGAGCATCTCGATCGGGTGTTCGAGCCATTCTTCACAACGAAACCCGCAGGCCGGGGAACGGGGCTGGGGCTGTGCATCGCACAGCAAGTCGTTTCTCAGGCGTGTGGCAGAATCAGCGTGAACAGCGATCATGGTCAGGGCACCACCTTTTGCGTGTTCCTGCCAATCAAAGAACCGTGAAGTCGTCATGGAGAGGATTCGCCGATGCAGAACAGAGCGCTGGATCGTGTCTTTTTCGTCGATGACGAGCCGCAGGTGCGAACGGCCGTTCGCAAGACACTCGAACGCGTCGGAGTGGACGTGGCGTGTTTCGCCTGTGCCGATGATTGTCTGGCCTGTCTGGATTCGGCCCCGTGCGATCTGCTGATCACCGATGTGAAGATGGCGGGAAAGGACGGGATCGAACTGCTGAAAATCGCCAGAGAGAGGGTACCTTGGCTTCGCGTGCTGGTGGTCACGGGTTTTGGCGACGTGCCCATGGCGGTCAAGGCCCTGAAGCTGGGGGCGGCCGACTTCATCGAAAAACCCCTCGACCGGGAGGTGTTTCTTCAAACCGTTCAGACGCTGCTGACACAGAATCATCCGGCGGTCTCGGGGCCCGGTCCTGCCTTGACGAAGACTGAAATGCGGATTCTCCAGTTGATCCTGGAGGGCAAGAACAACCGCGAGATCTCTTCGGCATTGCACCGTTCTGCCCGGACGATCGAGGTCCATCGCAGCCATATCATGCACAAGTTGGGAGCCAGCAACATTGTCGAACTGCTGCGTCGCGCGGCGATGATGGGGCTGTTCGACATGAACGGTCCGGCCGGCCCTGACACCTGATGGGTGTACCCAAGACAGAATGAGCCCCCTGCCTTCCCGACGAGCCCGAAATCTGGCAGAGCATTCGTCCCAAGGTGGCCTTCTCGGCTGTGTACGGCTGGACCAGTTGCATATATTCCTATGGGTGTAACCATTGTACGCCCGCCTCACACTGTCCGATTGAAGGCCTTGGGAAACCGACAAACGAACGGAATCGGCATTGAAGGCGGCGTGTGGGTATGAACAGGTGGCGTTGGCGGAACGCGGACGTGCGGCAGCAGCAGGGCCGAGCGCCTTGGGCGTGCGACCTCCGTGGTGCCGTGGCTCTGGAATTGCCTTGCCGGGTGGCCCGAGGTTCCCATATTCTTTCACATATGAATGGTACGATCCGGTCTATTCTGGGCTTAACAACGCGCTCGGGGATGCTTTTGGGCGTGGTGTCGTGTTCCGCGGCTGACCCGCTGGATGCGGACGTCCCAGGCGTCGAACCGGACGTGGTCGATGCCGAAGACATCCGCCTGACACGGCAGGGAGACCCGGACGCATATCGTCGGCTCATCGAACGGCATCAGGTCCATGTCGCGAAGATTCTCTGGCGTTTCAGCCGGGATCGGAGCGTGCATGAGGAACTGGTGCAGGATGTCTTTGTGGAAGCCTACTTGAGCCTCAACACGTTTCGCGGCAACGCGCCGTTGAGCCATTGGCTGGCTCGCATCGCCACACGGGTCGGCTATCGCTACTGGAAGGAAAAGGCCCGGCAGAAAGAGGCCGAAGCGTTCAGTCTGGCCGAGTGGGACCAGATCGCCGATGACCGCAACACGGTGGAGCAACTCGATGCGAATCAGGCGGCGAGCCTTCTGCATCGCCTGCTCGAACAATTGCCGCCGCGCGATCGCTTGGTCCTGATGCTGCGGTACCTCGAAGGATACGATGTGGCCGAAACCGCACGCCGGACGGGCTGGACCAAGACCATGGTCAAGGTCCAGGCCCTGCGGGCTCGGGAGAAGTTGAGAAAGCTGGTGGAACGTAGTGGTATGGAGTTGATCTGATGAACTGGGAAGAGAAGTTCATGTTGTTGGCCGCTCGTGCACGAGCCGAGGAGATCCCGCATGTCAACGTGGCGCCGGAGGTCCTGACGCTGCTGACCAGCGGTCGGCCCGAGCCTCTGACCGTAGCGGAGAATCTCTGGATGTGGCTGGCGGCGGGCGCCTCGGCCGTGGCGGTTCCGGCGGCGGTTGTCGCGGTTTCGGCCTACAACGCCAGTATGGGACCGCTACGGGAAATCGTGAACAGCATTTCGTGGGCGATGTAATGGAACAGCTCGATCCAAGTGCCAATCCGACAGCAGCTCTGCGCCGCACGCACCGCTTTCGCATGGCGATATCGGGTCTCGTGATCCTGGTGGCCGGCATGACGCTGGGCGTAGCGGGGACCCTTCTTGTGGTCAAGCCAAACGAACCCCGGCCCCCGGACATCGATAACGCCGTCGTCATGATGCTGATGCGGTTCCGTGGGGAGCTGAACCTGAGCGACGAACAGGTGGAACAGATTGAGACGGTTCTGCGCGACCATTTTCAGCAATTGGAGGCATTGCGGGCGGAGGCGCGTCCCAAAATCGAGCGAGTGCTCCAGGACATGAAGAATCAGATCAGCGCGATACTGACCGAGCAGCAGCGAGCCGACTGGCAAAGGCTGACCGACCGGCTCGACATGGAGTTCCGTCGCGGGATGCGCCG
>JAAYBA010000204.1 GCA_012719085.1 Planctomycetota bacterium | reverse complement strand
GCCTGGGCGGCGAGGTCGCAGGCAGGGGGTTGAGGCGGTGGGGGGATGGGGGTATGATGGGGGGCGTTGCGGCTGGGGTTGTTGTGCGGCCGCCGCGTTGGCCTGTCCGGGTTCACGATGCCATCATAAGGAGGTTGTCATGATCGACAGAAGTTCGAGCGCCACACGTCGCAGTTTCCTCAAGGCCGCCGGTCTGGTGGTCGCCGGCTCGTCGCTGCCGGGTTGGTTCGCCGAGGAATGCGCCGCCCAACAGGGGCCGCAACCGTCGTCGTCGCCGAGCGAGACGGTTCGTCTGGGTCTGATCGGCTGCGGCGGGCAAGGCCGGGGCGACGCCCGCAACGCCCAGCGGTTCGGCAAGGTCGTTGCGGTCTGTGATGTGGACGAGCGGCACGTGGCGAACGCAAAGAAGGACTTCCCCGAGGCGGACGGCTACAGCGATTTCCGCAAGCTGCTCGAACGCAAGGACATCGACGCGGTCATCTGCGGGACGGTGGACCACTGGCACACGCTGATCGCCATCGCGGCGATGCGGGCGGGCAAGGACATCTACTGCGAGAAGCCGCTGACGCTGACGATCGCCGAAGGGCAGAAGCTCGTCGAGGCCGAGCGGCAAACCGGCCGCATCCTCCAGACGGGTACGCAGCAGCGAAGCAGCGTGCACTTCCGGCTGGCCTGCGACCTCGTGCGTAACGAGCGGATCGGCAAACTCCAGAGGGCCGAAGTCTGGCTGCCGGCCGGGCTGAGGCAGGGGCCGTTCCAGACCTCGGCGGTGCCGGATGGGTTCGACTACGATTTCTGGATGGGCTCGACGCCGAAGGTTCCGTACGTCAAGGAGCGGACGCACTTCAGCTTCCGCTACTGGTGGGAGTACTCCGGCGGTACCATGACCGACTGGGGTGCGCACCACAACGACATCGTGCTCTGGGCGCTGGGTATGGACGATTCCGGGCCGGTGAGCATCGAGGGCAAGCAACTGGTCGAGATGATCCCCGGCGGCTTCACGGCGGCCAGCGAATACGAGGTGACGTACACCTACGCCAACGGCGTGGTGCACACGTCGCGGAGCACCACGGCCAGCGAGTGGCACGGTGGGGTCAAGGACCCCAAGGGCCAGTTGCATGGGATCAAGTTCATCGGCTCGGACGGCTGGATCTGGGTCTCGCGCGGCATTATTCAGGCCAGCGACCGGCAGTTGCTCACCGAGAAGCTGCCGGAGAGCGCTCCGCGCGTTTACGTCAGCAATGACCACATCGCCAACTTCATCGACTGTATCAAGACGCGAAAGGCGCCGATTTGTCCGGCGTCGGTGGGCCACCGCTCGGCGAGCCAGTGTCACCTGGGCGTGATCAGCATCCGGCTTGGCCGCAAGCTGAACTGGGACCCCGCGAAAGAGCGGTTCGTCAACGACGCCGAGGCCGATACGTACATCTCGCGCCCGATGCGCAAGCCGTACGACTACGACATGGTCTGACGGCCCGCTACGGTTGCACTTCGATGAGGGACTCGCACCAGTGGCGGAGGTCCCAGCGGTCGAAGGCCACGTCGGCGGTGAAGACGCCGATCGACTTGGCCGTAGAGGCGGCAACGGCAATCCGGAAGGCGACGGGTTCCTCTTGTCCTGGATCGATGGTCCGATGGGCCTGTCGGGGCTCGGCGAGAAAACCTGCAGGCACGTGGGGTGTTACGGTGTATTGGTGCGGGCGGCTCGAGTGGTTCCGTATTCGTACCTGTACATCCACCGTCCGGCCGGCGCGGGCCGTCTGGCCGTATGGGTAGGTCCGGGCCCACTGTTCGTCGATGCCGTAATTGGCGTCGTCCCAGGCAAACAGTTCGCCCAGAAGCGCCTTGCGTTCGGTCAACGCCTTGCGCATGAACTCTATCTGCGAAGCGTCGAACTGAAACACCGGCGCGACGTGCTGATTGACGAGCATGCAGTCGGCAGGCAGCGTCACCAAGGTATCCAGGCAGCGGAGGTAGCCTTCGCCTTCGTGCATCAGGTTGCGATTCAGCAGGCAGTAGTCGTCGATTCCGGAGGGTGTGAACGAATCGCCGACGAACAGGAGCTTCTCGCCGTCGTCGTGTTCGGCCAGCAGGGCGCTGTGGTACAGGGTCTGGCCCGGGTAATCGTAGAACGTCAACTGGAATTCGCGCCAGCGCCTGCGGTGTCCGTCGGGGACGACGGTCGGCTCGGTGATTGCCTCAGTCGTCAGGCAGGGCAGGCGGTAGGCGCCTGGATGTCGCGCGATGTCGGCCATCAGCGGCGTGACGAACACCGGACAGGGAAAGACCTTCAGAAGGGCGTTGACCTTCTCTGTGTGGTCATCGTGGTAGTGGGTGATGAACAGGCCTTCGAGACTCGTCAGACGACCTGCATCGCGGAGCTTCTTGATCTCGTCGATGATCTGTTGAGAGCCGCAATCGATCAGCCAGCCGGCGCCGCTTTCTGACAAGAGCAATCGTGAGTTGTTGATGCACACCATCCAGCCCGCCGGGTCTTCATCCATGATCGCCATGCGCATCCAAGGCACGTTATGCGCCGGTCCCAGGACACGCTGTGTCAGGCCGTCATAGCTGTCGCGAAAGTAGTAGCGGCCGGCGCTGATCGAGAGGTAGTTCCTGTAGACGGCCTGGAGCCGGCCGATCAGATGTGCGATGGCCGCCTGCGGGTCGCGAATCACCGGCCCGCGGGCCGGGACGAGAATGTCGAGTTCTTCGGCGGCAATCGCGCGCAGGCTTGCGATCAACGGTGCCATGCGGGTTGCATAGCCGTGATAGCCGCCGATTCGCAGTTCGGGCACCTCGTCCTGAAGGCTGTACAGGTCCAGAAGCTGTCCATCGCCGTAGATCAGGTCGCCGACGAAGGCGTACTTGGCGCCGTCGGCCTCCAGCAGATAACTGACGGCGCCGCGCGTGTAGCCGGGCGTGTCCAACACCTTCAGCGTCAGGTCCTGCCACCGGATTGTGTCGCCGCCCTGAACGGTTCGAGCGACCTCCATCGGTAGCACCGGGACCTTCGTTGTCTGCTGGCGGTAGTCGTGAAATCGTGCGGCGACGAAACGGTTCCAGAATTCGGTTGCCTTGGTGAATGCCTCCGCTTCGGCGGCGGGCACAACGGCTCCGGCCCCTCGCTCGACGAGGTCCCGTCCCGCCCAGACCACATCGCGCCGGGCGTGCGTGAACAGGACCATGTCCGCCTGTCGAATCGTTCCCGAAGGGTCGCCGTAGACAACGAGCGTGCGCCCGTCGCGTTCGACAGCGACGCCGTTGATCGCTCCCGGCAGCAAGCGAACCGACGGACTGAGACGAGCGGTACTCTGTGCCGCTGCAGATGAATGTATCGCAAGAACGGCCAGCAGAACCGGAACGAGTCTGTGCATCATGACCTCCGTGACATGAGTTGGATGGCAGCCTCAAGCGCAGCTTGGGGATGGTTCGTTCGTCGAGCCATCCCCAACTCCTGCGGAGTTGAGGCTGCCACCCACTGCGTTTCGTGCCCTGTTGGCGGATACGCTACCGGTCGCCGACCAGGTAGCGGACTTCGCCGGCCGAGAGGGCCCGGTTGTAGATCCGGAATTCATCCAGCGAGCCGGAGAAGTACGCATCAGCGGCGTACTGCGACCGGCCCAGCCAGTTCTGCGTCGTATTGCCCAAGTCTCTGGGCAGGGTGGCGGTCGGTCCGCTGGCGGCCAAATCACCGTCGAGGTAGACCTGCACCTGCATGCTCGAAGCGTCGATCACGACGGCCAGATGGTGCCAGCCGCCCGGCAGCATTGTTGTCGTCTGGATGACCGACTCGCTGCCGCCGGCCGGGGTGATGGCGAAACGGATCGGCCCGGCGGGAATGCGCGGGCAAAGGAACATATACCCGCCTGTACTGCTGCTGCCGAAGTCGAAGATCCGCTGCCAGTCGCCGCCGGTGCTCGAGAAGTTCACCCATGTGGCGAACGTTGCGTCCGTCAGTTCGCTCAGGACCGGGCCGATGGGCAGTTCGACGTAATCGGCGAACCCGTCGAGCTGGAGCGCCTGGCCCTGGCCGGCCAGCGAGGGGCCGTACGTCGGGTCGTTGAACGGCGTGCCGTGGTGGCCGTTGCCCGAGCCGTCCTGGACGTTGTTCTCCATTGCATACTGGGCCACCAGACCGACGGCGCCGGGATCCTGCGCCGTCACGACGGGCAGGGCCACGCGGTACAGACGGATGTCGTCGATGTATACGACGCCCGAACCGCTGCCGTCCACACCAATGCTCAGTTCGGTGACGCGCTGCAGATTGACGCCCACGGAAGCCAGGTCGATGTTCCATTGCTTCCACAGCGGGGCGCTCAAGCCGGCGAGGCCGCCGTCATAGGAGACCTTGGTGCCGTTGATCGTCACGTAGAGCTGGCCGTCGCCGTTGTCCAGGTCGCCGCGGAAATACAGCACGAGCGTCGCGGCGCCGCCGGCCGTCCAGTCCTGGGCGTCGTCGATCGTGAAGTCGGCCCGCGAATCGCCCTCGTAGAACAGCGGCATCGACTGGCGACCGCTGCGCACGATGGTCTGCTCGGCGAATGGAGCATTGAGGTGTCCGACGGTCGAGCCGGTCCCGTTCGTGTAGCCATCGAGCCATGTGTCAAAGATCGTTGCTTGGGCGTCCATGTCGTCGGTATAGCTCTCGAAGTCATCGACAACGATGAACGGCTGCGTCGAGAAGCTCCAGATGTCGCCCTCCCAGGCGCCGAGCGCCTCGGCGTCATTGACTTCGACAATCTTCCAGAAGTACTCGGTGTCCAGGTCCAGGGTGGGCGGATCGTAGCTGCTGGGACTAACGGTGGCGACCAGGGCCGTCCCGTCGGCAATGGCCGCTTCATCGGTGTCGAAGTAGACCTCATGCGCCGCCGCTTCACGGCCGCCGCGCCAACCGACGACTGCGTCGATGCTGACGTTCGTCGCCCCATCGGCCGGCTGCGGTTCTCTTGGTTGCACCGGCAGATGGTAGAATCGAACTTCGCTGAGCCCGAACGTGCCGGTGGTGCCGTACGCGCTGTTGGCCGTCAGGCGAACGTACCGCGCCGCCACCCCTTCGAGGTCGACGGTGGTGTTGTGCGCATAGGTTGTCCGAGCCGTGCCCTGGGCAAACGGGACGTCCCCAAGAGCGATCCAATCCGTTCCATCGACGGAGTACTCGATCGTGACGTCCTTGAACCCAAACCCGAGCATCGGCTCAAAGACAACGTTGTAGTTCCAGACCCACATCTCGTGGAGTTTGTAGAGACGATCGAACTCGTACAGAATCCACACGGGCTCTGCGCCGCCGGTGCTGCCGGCCCACATGTCCGTATTGGCGACGGTGTGCTGATCGTCGGCGTTGAGGCCGGAACCGTCGATGGTCTTCTCCGGTCCAGAGTCGGGTTCGGAGATGCCGTTGCTCGTCGCGATGATGCTCGTGATTGGATAGACGTATGGCTCGACGGTGAAGCTCCAGATATCGCCTCTGAAGATGGTGTTGTCCGGGGCGGCATTGACCTCATCCACCCGCCAATAGTACGTTTGGCCGAACGCAAGCGAGTCGCCGTCGTACGTCGTGTTCGTCTGACCCTGGCTGAGCAGCGCGCCCATGGGATTGGCCCGATCGGCGCTATTGACATCGTCGAAGGACGCGCCGAGGTAAACGTCATGCGTCGCGGCAAAATCCCCGGCGTTCCAGCTCAGCACCGCGTCGCGAGGGACATCGACCGACCTGTCCTTCGGATTGGGATTGGAGGCCAGCTCCGGTATCCGGATGCCTCCGGTAAAGATGCCGGCGATCTCCTCGTCGCTCAACCGGCGGTCGAACATGGCGACCTCGTCGATCAGACCGAAATACTGGTTGCCACCGTTCGAACTCGTCTCACCGCCGATCATGATCGGCCAGTCGTTCGGGTTCATGTCCACCTGGTTGACCGACGTGGCCTCGCCCTCCAACTGTCCATCGACGTAGACGCGGAGTGTCTTGTCGCCAAACGTTGCGGCGATGAAGTGCCATTCGTTGTCGATGACCACGGTCGTCCCATCGACCAGCGAGGTGGTGTCGCTGACGAAGAACTCCAGCCGTGCCAGACCCACGTTTTGCGTCAGGACCAGGTCGAAGCCGCTGGTCTGCCACTGGGACTTGTCGATCACACGCGCCCAGTTCGGGACCGTGTTCGCCTTGACCCACGCCATCAGGCTGACCTCACTGGTCACGTCATACTGGGGGATCTCGGGCACGGTCACGTGCGAGCCGGCGACGAACTCCAGCGCCGTGCCGGAGACGCCCTCCACCCATTGCGCGTCGCCGACGACCGTGCCGTTGTTCCGGTAAATCGAGCTGTCCTCGGCTACGGTACCTGCGCCGTCGTCGAATCGAAGGTGCAGGACCAGGGATGGGTCGGCGGCTGGGGCCGATACGGCCATCGCGCCCAGCGCCAGTAACAGGGTGATTGCATGCCACTTGTTCATGGTGGAACCTCCTTCCAGTTCTCCTCGTGTCAACATGTCGAAGACGACCGGCGCTCCTTCACCGACAGAGTCCGAATCGGTCCGCCGATGCGCAACCTATTCGGCCCCCATTCCGTTCCGTTCTATTATAGGAACAAACCGTCGGAATCCAAAGAGAGAAATCGTCTGCCATGCCCTTACGGCGCGGCGGGGGGCTCCTTGTTCACGTTGGCCTCAGCCATCCAGTCGGACCACGTGATATGGCCGTACAGGGGGCCCCAACTGCCATCAGACTGCCGATCGCTGGCCAGATGGACGCCGTGCAGGTAGACCTTGCCGTCGGCCCCCTTGGCGGCGGCCTGGGCGGTCATGTACCGCGTGATGCGATGCCGCAGCTCCGTGCGCGTTGTGTCGGTCCATTCGAGCACGTTTTCCTCCTGCCAGTTCTCGGCCGGCCGGGTGATGCGAAGGACCTTTCCTGAGGCAGACTTCTCCTTGGCGATCTCCTCGGCCTTGCGCCGCAATTCGTCGGTGTTCTCGCCGCTGAAGCGGTCGGGGCTCATGTAGGTACGCTCGGCTCGCACGGCGCGGTTCTTGCCGTCCAGCTCTTTGATCTGACTGAGTTTCTGCTTGAGGGTCGCCAGCTTGGCGTCATCGGGGCCGACGGTGCCCGCGTAGCGATCGATCGCCTGCTGCAACGGCGTCACGTCGCGTTCCATCACGAGGTTGGGCTTCTTGGTCGGGTCGCTCTGCCAGCCGGTGTCCTGGTTCAGCCAGGCGAGGATGCGGTCGAACTCCTTCTCCAT
>JAAYBA010000022.1 GCA_012719085.1 Planctomycetota bacterium | reverse complement strand
GCAGGCATGTCGCGGAACCCTTCGCGCGAGATGCCCATGCCGTCGGCGATGGCGTCGAGCGCGCCGGCGTAGTCGGTGTTGTAGGCACCAAGCCGTCGCTCGTCGCTCGTCGCTCGGAAATCGAGAACCAAGGTGTTGGCGGCGCCGATCTGCTCGGCCAGGGGTTCGACGAAGCTGCCCTTTTGCCGCATGTAATCGAGGGCGCTGTGCTTGTGCGGGATCGTAATGCTGAAACCGCGAAAGCCCAGCCAGGGTCGCGTCAGGACATTGTCGAGGAACGCGAACAGCCCATCGCGACCCCTCTGGACCAACAGCGGCACATAGACCGCGTTGATTTTCTTGTCGCCAAGGCAGGCGTTGTGGATCGCCGGACTGAGCGAATGGCCCACCGGGTCGGCGATCACGCCGAACAGCTCGGTCTCGCGGTCCATCGAATCGTGACGGTACAGCCCTTTGAACGCGTCGAGCGTCACCTGGCCCGGCGCGGTGCCGCTGGCCTCGTCGAGACTGGCGAACGTAACGAGCCCGCCGAGCTTCTTCGCGAGCACCCGGCTGATCAGACCTGCCTGCCCCATGCACAGCACGATGCAGTCGCCGTCGGCCTCGTGCAGCAGATCGAACGCACCGAAGCAATCGTTGATGTGACTCGCCGTGCAGACCAGCTTGGGCACGGCCGCCGGGCACGTCTGTACGATCTCGCGGTACCACCGCTTGAGATCATCGAATGGACCGGTGAAATCATGGGCCGAGAGGATCAGGCGCCCCTTTGCCCGTGCCAGTGCGGATTCGATTCGTCGGCGGAAGGGAGCTTTCTGGAAATTGATGAACTCGACATCAACGAACTCGGCCCCTTCGCTCAGGGCCGCCGTCAGGACGTCAAGCCGCAGCGATTCGGGATAGTCGATCGCCCCGCCTTCGCGCGCGTCCCGACACGTTACGATCAAGGGCACCGCCGGCCGGGTCAGGGCGCGGGTCTGCCGCAGGACCTGCTTCGCCAAGTCCGCCGTCAGCCCTTCCAGATAGTCCATCCGCAGTTCGAGCATCTCCGCGCCGCCGGCTGCGGCACGGCGGACCTGCTCTGCGGCCTGAGCCGCGTTCTTCGCCGATATGGGGACCGCCAAGTACGTCATAGTGGCTCCACCATATACCAGCCGCATCCGTGCCAAGCAAGGTCCAAGCCGGATTCACGGCAGGTTGCGCTTGATCTCGGACGGCCGATGCGATAGGATGTGGGCTCGTCGGATAGTATGCAGGAGAGGAGGATCCTGATTCACGAATGAGCTTCGAGTACAGAGTCTGACCATGCACGAACTGGAAATCAAGGTCCCGGCCTCCCAGCCGGGCAGTTACAAAGTCGCCATCGGCACGGGCCTGCTGCCAAGCCTGTGGCCGCAGATCAAGGCCGCGTTCGGCCACCGCCGGCCGTTCGTGATCACCGACGCCAACGTGGCTGCCGCCGGCCACCTCGACGCCCTGCTCGGCAGCCGACCGGCGCCCCAATTCGTCATCGACCCGCCCGGCGAGGGCTCCAAGAACATCGCCACCGCGGTGGCCATCGTCGAGGCGATGGAGAAGGCCTACCTCGGGCGCGACACGCTCGTCGTCGCCCTCGGCGGCGGCACGGTGGGCGATATGGCCGGCTTCGCGGCGGCCATCTTCAAACGCGGCGTGCCCGTCGTCCAGATTCCGACGACGACGCTGGCCCAGGGCGATTCGGCCATCGGTGGCAAGACCGGCGTCGATTCCAGCGTCAGCAAGAACGCCTTCGGGGCCTTCTGGCATCCGGCGGCCGTCTACATCGACGTCGCCGCCGTGCAGACGCTCGACGAGCGGCAATACCGATCCGGCCTGGTCGAATCGGTCAAGCACGCCATGATCGCCGATGCGGACTACTTCGAGTTCATTGAACAGCAGATGGACGCCCTCCTCGCACGCCGGACGGACGTCCTCGAAACGCTCGCGCGATTCAATTGCACGATCAAAGGCCGCGTCGTCGAGGCCGACCCCGATGAGCAAAACCAGCGTCGAATGCTCAACTACGGCCACACGATCGGACACGCCGTCGAATCAGCCAGCAACTACCAATTGCTGCACGGCGAGGCCATCGCCATCGGGATCATCGCCGCCGGATACATCGAGATCGAGATGGGCCTGTCCGAGCCCGGCCGGCTCGAACGTGTTACCGCACTGCTCGAACGGCTCGGTGTGCCAACCAAGATGCCTGCCGATCTGGACAACAGGCAACTGATCGACCTTCTCAAGCACGACAAGAAGGCCGTAGATCGATGGCCCAGGTTCATCCTGCTCGACCGCCTCGGCCACATCCACTGCCCCCACGGCCAATACGCCACAGACGTCGACCGCACGATCGTCGAGCAGGTGCTGAACTCCATAACCGGGAATCGCTGACCGCTCGCAACCGCGCCACCGGCGCCGCTTCATGGGATGCAGGCCAAGCCGGGCTCAGCCCATGTGAGATGCGAACGAGTGTGCTCGTGATACAATGGCCAAGGCGCCTCCGCCTGGTATGTGTATGGTCGAGGTCGATCGATGCCAACGAAGAGTGCCGGTATTCTGCTGCATCGCCGGAACGCAGGCAGACATGAGGTCCTGCTCGTTCACCCGGGTGGACCGTTCTGGCAGAACAAGGACAACGGAGTCTGGTCGATCCCAAAAGGGCTGATCGAGGACGATGAAGACCCGCTGACGGCCGCGAGACGGGAGTTCCGGGAGGAGACAGGCTTCCCGGCGGATGGCGAAGCCCTGCCCCTGACCCCGTGCAGGCAATCCGGCAAGAAGGTCGTGTACGCATGGGCGGTGGAGGGCAGCATCGACCCGTCTGAGATCGCCAGCAACACATTCTCTCTGAAATGGCCGCCCCGCTCCGGCCGGACACAGGAGTTCCCCGAGGTGGACCGCGCGGCCTGGTTCACCTTCGCTGAGGCGCAAAACAAAATTCTGAAAGGCCAGCTTCCGCTCATCGTCGAACTGGCTGACATTGTACGAGTGCGATGACGAGGACGGCCGGCGAACACGCGGTCTGATCCGGCCGCACATCGGGATCGGGGCTGCCACCGAGCCCTTCGCACACGAGATGGTCATGCCCTGAGGTCCGTATGGATTCCTCAAGGCGCAGGTACCCGGTTCGGCGTTGCCGGGCCACCGCCGGTCTGGTAGACTCCCGGATAAGTCCATCTGTAAGGAGTAGCCTATGGTGATTGTACACGTACATGTCCACGTTAAGTCGGACTGCGTCGAGGCGTTTCGTGTCGCAAGCCTGGAGAACGCCCGCAACAGCGTCAAGGAGCCGGGGATTGCCCGATTCGACGTCGTCCAGCAGGCCGACGATCCGACGCGTTTCGTCCTCGTCGAGGTCTATCGGACGCCGGATGACCCGGCCAGGCACAAGGAGACCGCCCACTACGCGAAGTGGCGGGACACCGTCGCCGAGATGATGGCGGAACCTCGAACCGGGATCAAGTACGCCAATGTCTATCCCGGCGAGCTGGGCTGGGATTCGACAGACGTCTGAGCGGGTAGCGAAGATGAGATTCGAATTCGCCACCGCCAATCGAATCGTCTTCGGCCCCGGCGTTGCGGCCGATCTGCCACAGATCATCGCGTCGCTGGGCGACAGGCCCTTCGTCCTGACAGGCGGCACGCCCGAGCACTATGAGCAGATCGTCAGACTCCTGACCGAAGCGAACCTCGAACCGACAACGT
>JAAYBA010000203.1 GCA_012719085.1 Planctomycetota bacterium | reverse complement strand
GCCTGGGTATACTGGGCTTCGACAGCGGCCAGCCGGTCCGTGGCGGCTTTGAACTCCGCATTGCCGGCCGGGATTCGGCTGCCGTAGCGGCTCTGGATCTCGGCCATCAGCTTCTTCGCCTGCCCAAGCCGAGTGGTGGCCGTCTGCAACTGGTCCTTCTCCAGAGCGGCAACCAGTGCGTTGAGCGTGTCGTCGAGCCTCTTGAGCTGGGTGACGACTGTGCTGGGCAGGTCCGACGGTGTGTCCGGCTTGGGCGCTGCGGCCGGCGGGGTCTTTTCCTGCTTCTCGGCACTGCCGCCGACGGGCCGTCCGAGACGCTTTTCCAATTTCGTCGTCAGGTCGTCAGCCTGTTTGAGGAGCGCGGCGAGTTTGGCGTGGTTCGGCGCCGCTTCTTTCAGTTGCCCCAGAAGGTTGCGGGCTTCGAGCAGTTCCTTCTCGGCCCGGGCCGGCTCGGTTACGATCCTCCGTTGGACGCCGGAGAGCGTCTGTTCGATCTTCTTGGCCAGCGCATCCGGCTCGGCCGCCTCGACGGCGACGGTGCCCGCGATCAGGACCGATGCCAACGCGCACACCAAGCCACGCACTAACCTGCCGAAATCTCTGTCACGCGCCATTCTCTGCCTCCTTCTCTTGGTTGCCTTCGTTGTACGTGGGGGCAGACGGTGCACAGAAAACCCACGCTGCGCCCGTCACCTTCGGCCTGGATTCTACCACGTTGGCCTCTTCGACCCCAAAGGGAATCGGCCGCGAATCACCCGCCAACAAGATATCGAGATACCGACGTCATGAAACGTCATCGGTCGTGTGTGGTTCCCCGGCCGGGGTTCTCCTTTGACGGGGGCGATGGGGAAGGTTATGATCGTCTCAGATAAATCGGTATCTGGCTGGGAGTCTGGATGACGTTGACCAAGCTGCAACTGCATACGAAGATTCTGTTGGCGATGGTTGTCGGGGCGGCGGCCGGACTGGCGGCAAATCGCCTTGGCTTGGCCACTTTTGTCGTGACATACATCCAGCCGGCGGGCGCGGCCTTCGTGCGCCTGATCGGCATGGTGGTCGTGCCGCTGGTGTTCGCCTCCCTCCTGGTCGGGATCACGAGCCTCAAGGACATCCACAGCCTCGGCCGGATCGGGGCCAAGACGATCGCCTTCTACCTCTGCACGACGGTGATTGCCATCAGTCTCGGATTGCTGTTGGCCAATCTCGTTGGGCCGGGCCTGGGCCTGGCCGAGCAGGCTAAGGGCAGGTTGATCGAAGGGGCGGCCCGGCAGGATGCCGCGGCTGAAGCGGTCCGGGAGGAGCCCTCCATCAAGGACGTCCTGCTGAATATCATCCCGACGAACCCGATCCGCGCCTTTGCCGAAGGGCACATGCTTCAGATCATCTTCTTCGCCCTGTTGACGGGCGTCTGCCTGACGCTGATTCCGCCGGAACGGAGCGGCCCGGCGATTCGCTTCTTCGAGGCCGTCAACGATGTCATGGTGATGATGGTGCATCTGATTATGAAGGTGGCGCCGTTCGGTGTCTTTGCGCTGATCGCGGGCGTCGTCGCCGACTTCGGCCTTCACATCCTGGTGATGCTCGCCAAGTACTGCGTGGTGGTGGTCGTCGGGCTGCTCGCTCACATGCTGCTGGTCTATCCCTCCGCACTGAGGCTGTTCACCCAGATGGGTGTGGGGCGGTTCTTTCGCGGCATTCGCCCGGCCCAATTGATCGCTTTCAGCAGCAGTTCGAGTTCGGCCACGTTGCCGGTGACGATCGAATGCACAGCGGAGAACCTGGGTGTCTCTCGCACCCTGTGCAGTTTCACGCTGCCGTTGGGGGCAACTGTCAACATGGATGGCACCTCGCTCTACCAGGGCGTGGCGGCTGTCTTTCTGGCGCAGCTCTATGGGATGGACCTGGGTTTCCCTCAGCAATTGACGATCGTGCTGACCGCCACGTTGGCGTCGATCGGTGCGGCGGGCATTCCCGGCGCCGGGATCGTGACCTTGGCGATTGTGCTGGGCAGTGTCGGGGTGCCGCTGCAGGGGATCGGCATTATTCTGGGCGTCGATCGGCTCCTGGACATGTGCCGCACCATGGTAAACGTCACCGGTGACGCGGCTTGCGCCGTGGTGGTAGCGGCAACGGAAGATCGCGCTCGCGCAACGGCATAGGTCCTATGGGACGAATAGGACCTATGAAGAATCGGAGGTCGTAAAGATGTTCGATAGAAGCAAAGGTCTGGTCCTGCTTGCCGTGGCGATCCTTGCGTGGCCGGCGGCGCTCGGCCATGCGTGTTTTTCCATTATCGTGGGCAAAGACGCCTCGACGGACGGCGGCGTGCTGGTGGGCCACAACGAGGACGACTATCCGCCGCAGGTGGTCCACCACCACAAGGTGCCCCGGCGGACCTATGGACCAGGGGACACGTTGGTTCTTCGCAACGGGGGCGTGCTCGAACAGGTCGAGCAGACGTGGGCTTATCTCTGGTCGGAGATGCCCGGCATGCTGTTTTCCGACAGTTGCGTCAACGAGTGGGGTGTGACCGTCACATCGGACAACTGCCCTTCGCGTGAAGACCGGGCGGAACTCAGCGAGGGCGGCATCGGCTGGATGCTCCGGCGTCTGGTCGCCCAACGGGCACGGACGGCGCGAGAGGGCGTGTTGCTGGCGGGCCGGTTGGTGGAGCGGTTCGGCTACATCGCCTCCGGACGGACGTATATCATCGCCGACCCCGACGAGGGCTGGCTCTTCTGCGTCGTTCAGGGCAAACGGTGGCTGGCCCGGCGCGTCGCCGACGATGAAGTAGCGATGGTGGCCAATACGTACACGATCCGCCAGGTCGATCTGTCAGACGAAGATAACGTGCTGGCCTCGGCGGACATCGTCACGTATGCGGTCGAGCGCGGGTGGTACGATCCGGCCAGGGATGGGCCGTTCGATTTCGCGGCCGTCTATGCCAACCCGGCCTCGGCCTCGCATCCTGACAACGCGGGCCGACAGTGGAGCGGCCTGAGATACGTCGCGCGCGATCCGATCGAGCCCGGCTTCGATCTGCCGTTCTCTGTCGTGCCCAGGCACAAGCTCAGCGTAGCCGACATCATGGAGATCCTTCGTCATGACGAGGCGGACAAGCCGGAACCGTCGGTGCCCGCCTCCGGGTTCCACTGTGCCCTGTGCAGCGGCGCAACGCAGACCAGCTTCGTGGCCCAGTTGCGCCCGAGTCTGCCCCCGGACATCGGCATCGTGTACTGGGTGTGTCTGGCCGAGCCGCGAACGTCAGTCTATCTGCCGTTTCATTTCGGCATCTCCGATTTCCCCGCCGGCTTTCGTACGGAATCCGAACAGCCGGCGAGCGATGTCTACGATCGCAAGGTCGGCGCAGCGTTCGCCGCCGATCCGCGTGAGGCGTTCTGGACGTTCTCGAACTTCCGCGACAAGGTGGACCGACACGGGCCTGCCTTCGTTGCGGCGGTCAGGGCCGAGGCCCTGCGCATCGAGCGCCGGGCGGTCGCGATGCAGAAGCCACTGGAAGAGATGGCGAAACGACTTCACAAGACCGATGGCATCGTCGCCGGAGAGTCGCTGGCCAATTTCTCGAAGGGGCTGTATCTGTCAGCCCTGGAGGGCATGGACAAGGTGCTGAAGCAACCGGCCGGTGACAAGCAGATTGCGGCCCGAGCGAGGGCGATCCACGAGGCGGCGATCACGCTCGATTCCCACGTGGACATTGCCGACGAGCTTTATGCGACAGCCGACCTCGATCCGGGGATCGACAATCCCCAGCTCCGATGCGATCTCGTCAAGATGGCCAAAGGCGGGATCGATGGCGTCTTCCTGGCGGTGTACGTCCGACAAGCGCCCAAGCTGAACGCCGAGACGTATGCCGAAGCGCAGCGGATGGCCGCCAGCAAGTTCGACGCGATCGGGCGATTGACGCAGAGCATGTATCCGGACCGCTGTGCCCTGGCGCGGCGTCCCGACGACGTCGAGCGGATCGTTGCGACCGGCAGGAGGGCCATCATGATCGGCGTCGAGAACGGCTTTCCCATCGCCGAAGAGTTGGACCTGCTGAACCATTACTACGACCGAGGGGCGCGCTATGTCACGCTCTGTCACACGGCGCACAACCAGATATGCGATTCGTCGAGCCAGCCGGAACCGCTGCACGGCGGCCTGTCGCCGTTTGGCAAGCGCGCGGTGGCCCGCATGAACGAACTGGGCATCATGTGTGACGCCTCGCACATCTCGGAGAAGTCGTTCTTCGATCTGCTGGAGGTCACGCGGGCGCCGATCCTGGTGTCTCACTCGGGCTGTTCGGCCGTTTACCCACACGATCGGAATCTCACCGACGAACAGCTTCGGGCCTTGCGCGACAACGGCGGCGTCATTCAGATCGTGGCGCTCGATGCGTACCTACGTCCCGAGACGCCTGAACGCCAAGAGGCCGTTCGCCGGCTTCGAGAGGAGCTGGGCGTTCCGTCCTATGCCGAACGACAGAAGTGGTCCACCAAGCAGCGCGAGGCGATGCGTCCCCGGCTGCGAGAGTACTATCGGCGCTACGAGGAAATGGCCGAAACGGTTCCCATCGCGACGGTCAAGGATTTCGTCGATCACATCGATCATGCGGTCCGCGTGGCGGGCATCGATCACGTCGGGATCGGCACCGACTTCGACGGAGGCGGAGCCGTCAGCGGATTTGCCAACCACGCCGAGGCCCTGAACGTCACCATCGAACTGGTCCGCCGCGGCTACTCGGACGAGGACATCCGCAAGATCTGGGGCGGCAACCTGCTGCGTCTGTGGCGCCGCGTCGAGGCCGTGAGCACGAAGAGGTAGGTCCATGAAGAAGGTCGCTGTCATACTGCTGTTTGTGTGGATCTTCACCCCCGGCTGTCAGAGCCGGCGCGTTTTTGTCTCGGAGAAGCCGTTGATCGGCATCACGACGGTCTTCGACGAGAAGCGTCAAGTCAGCGAGGTCCACATATCCTATGTGGAGGCAGTGCTCCGCAGCGGAGGCGTTCCGCTGGTCCTGCCGCCGATCGACAGTACCGAAGCCGTGGACCGCTACATCCGGGAGCTGGATGGCCTGGTGCTGGTCGGCGGGCGCGACATCTCGCCTTCGATGTACGGCCAGATGCCCCACGAGACGACCGAAGTCCTGCCCGAGCGACGGACCCAATTCGACAACATGCTGATCGCCCGGTGGATGGCCGGCGGAAAGCCGGTCCTGGGCGTGTGCCTGGGCATGCAGTTCACCAACGTCGTCATGGGTGGCAGCATGATTCAGGACATCCCCTCGCTGGTTGGCACCGACGTGAACCACAAGAAGGTCTATCACCGTGTAACGATCGCGCCCGACAGCACGCTCGCCAAACTCCTTGGCGCCGAAACCGCGATGGTCTACTCCTCGCACCATCAGGCTGTCGACCGGATCGGCGAAGGGCTCAGGCCGGTGGCACACGCCGCCGACGGCGTTGTGGAGGCCCTCGAACGAACCGACGGCGGCCCCGGATTGTTTGTTCAATGGCACCCTGAGGCCATGATGGATAAGCACCCGGACCATACAAACGCGATCTACGGCTACCTCACTCAACTGGCGCGCACGCCATCCGCGAAACGTGGTTCCCGCCGAGACTGATACCGGTGATGGAGGAGTGGAACACAAAGGCCACGCCTCAAGCGGTAGCCGAAAATGTCGTCCACAGACCCCAGAACAGAACAATCACGAAATAGAAGGCCATGTATCCTGCCGGCACTACACTCAGTCCAGCCAATGCTGCTCCGATCAACCCCAGCGCGTACCGTCGATTCCTGGGGAACCGCTGAAGCGTCCGCCAAAGGCCGACGCACGCTCTCACGCACATGAAGGTGGCGATCGCAAGAAAAGGGGCGCCAAACACAACGACCAGACCCAGGCGACTGTCGTCTACAGACTCTGCATACCGGTGGTCAAAGTAGAACGGTATCCAGAAACATGGCAGTGAAACCAGCGACCACGTCGCGATGCTCAATAGCCGGCAGCCCGGCCGGCTCTCGGCCCCATCGCGGATCAAAGCGGTCCCCATTGTATTCACGAGGATTCTCTCCATCTCTTCGTCCTGTTGACGATGGCCATTCGGTACGCAGGCGGGCTACGGAATGCTCCGCATGTCGGCCTTCTTCGCGGGACTCCACCTATTGGCCTCGATTCTCGCCCGCAGCGACCTCTGAAAGCCGGGATGCTGGGCCACCCAGCCGGGTGCTTCGTACAGGCCCACCAATTCCTCGCTGCTCTCTCGCCAGTGGACGGACCACTGGCAGAGGGTCTCAAACATCAGCAGTTGGATCATCCCGACGATCGTGATACGCACAGCAGTTCTGTTCATCGCATGTTCTCCGCTGCTTGATCTTTGGCTTCCAACCGCTCCCATTATCCAGTCCGCCCCACTGAGAAACAAGCCAAAACTGCACCGACCTATAGGTGATTTGCATTTCTCCCGAAGCCCGAGGCCACTGCGAAGAGACAGCATTGACTCTCGGGCACAGGGGTGATACAATGACAGCCGAGCTTCGACGTGATATTGCTTCGATTCTTGGACTGTCTGAGGGGAGTTTTGCTTGGGCGGGCCGGAGCGATGAAGCCGATCGAGGTCAAAGACAAGACACACATCAAACAGTTGCTCTATGCCGAGCACGTCTTCGCGATCCAGGGAGACCAGTTTCGCGGTTTCGGCGGGTTCCAGCTCTGGTGGTACGACCGGCACCGCGGCTGGTGCGACTGCTGCGATTCGCACTGGTCCGACCCTCGCAAGCATGTGATGCATCACAGCCTCGATGAAGCCGCCAAGATTCTTTGGCACCATCGGAAGAGTCTGTACGTTCGCATCAAGCGTGTTGATGAGGACCCGTGCATTCAGGCTCTGGAGCATCTCGAAGACGCCCGGCGCTGAGTGCCCATTACCGCAGGAATGGGAAGTCGGACCGGCTGAGTTCCTGTCGGCGGAACTGGCGGTGCCAGCGCTGGTTCCACAGGGTCCAGAGGGGGGCCTTGCGGGCCGAACCGTCGAGGAAGCAGGCCTGTGTCATGCGGTTGTGGCGTTCGAGAAAGGTGCGCCATATCTGGGTGCCCCCCTGTCCATCTACGGGGAAATCGCTGAAGACGACCAACGGTTCGGTCGGCAGGCGATCGGTGTCGTGAGGCCGCACGTGCCAGTGGATGCAATCGACAAAGACCGGGATTCCTTCAGTGTTCCGCTCGAATGCGTATTTCCAGTAGCGCCCGTCCTTGTCCACCGGGTCGGTGATCCAGCGGTTCATGCCATAACTGCCCCAGAAATGGCCCTTGGAGATGAAGTCTCGTGAGCCGGGGTCCGAGGTCTCGCGGGGCCGGCCCCACGCGTGATGGATATCGCCGCGCATCTCGGTACTCTGGTAATCGATCGACGGCCTGCTCGCCGAGGGACAGGTGCGGAGCTTATCCACGTCCTGGTAATAAGGCCGGAGCATCTCCATCCAGTCGCCGGGGATCGTCTGCACGTCGCCGCCAAGCGGGTAAGACTCTTTCCACAGAACGCCGTCGAAATCGGTGGCATACTGGGCGGTGGCCAGCCCCCATTGCTTGAGATTGTGCAGGCAAACCACAGCTCGCGCCTGGTCTCTGGCCCGTTGCAGAGCCGGCATGAGGATGGCGATCAACAAGGCGATGATCGCGACCACGACCAGCAATTCGATCAAAGTGAAGCCACGTTTCCCGGCAACGTCCATGCACCAGACCCCCACGGGCGGCAGTGCCTTCGGTCCGTACGTTCAGACCGAGAGGGAAGTTTGGTGAAAGACCGTGCCGATCCCTTGTCGGGCTACCCGACCGGCGCCTCGACGGGCTGGATGTCGGGGGTCTGCCCGATGGGCTCGTCGCATCGCGTGTAGGCGTTGATGCGGAACAGCTCTTCCATGGCGGTAGCGCCCGATGCGACCTTGGCCAGGCCGTCCTGGACCATCGACCGTACGCCTTTGGACCGCAGACGCTCGCTCAGTTCGTGGTGCTGGGCGCCGGAGCTGATCCGTGCGCCGAGTTCGTCGTCGATGGGCGCCACTTCGAAGATTCCGGTGCGTCCCTTATAGCCGTACCAGCCGCATTCAGCACAGCTACCTGGGTGCAAGAGTCCCTTCGGAGCGCTGACGCCGAACCGTGCAAATGTATCCAACTCGGTTTCATCGAGCTCTCGCGGCTGGGCGCACTCGCCGCAGATCTGTCGCAGGAGGTTCTGGGCGATCACCATGCGGAGCGAACTGCCGATGATGTGATAGGGAACGCCCAGATAGTGCAGCGCATCGACGGCGCCGGCGGCGTCGCGGGCGTGGATCGTCCCCAGCACGAGACGGCCCGACAATGCCGCCCTGGCCGCCACGATGGCCGAGTCCTTGTCGCGAATCTCGCCGATCAGGATCAGGTCGGGGTCCATCCGCAGGATCGTGCGGAGCCCCTCGTGCATGGTCAGCCCGTGCTGCTCGTCCACCTCGATCTGCTGGGCGTATGGCAGACGAAACTCGACCGGATCTTCGATCGAATACGTGGTCGTCGTACGCAGGTCCATCAGCGACGCCAGGCCGTACATCGTTGTGGTCTTGCCCGATCCCGTCGGGCCGGTGACCAGAACCAGACCGCTGAGCGAGCGGATCGTGGCGGCGATCTTCTCTCTGTCGGCCGTGCAGAAACCGAGCCCGGACAGGTCCCAGTTGTCGCGGGGCACGTTCAGCAGCCGCAGGTGAGCCGACTCCTGTGCCCGCACCGGGGTCAACGTCACGCGGATTTCCCACGTCGTATCCTCGTCATGCCATTCGAGCTGTCCTTCCAGCGGGGCGAATGTGCGGACGACGCTCAGACCGGCGGCGCTCTTGAGTTGGTTGAGCAGTCGGCGGCCGTCGGTCGGGGGGAGCACGGCCTTCGGCGTGATCACGCCGTCGACGCGATGGACAACTCGCAGACCGTCGTCCACGCGGTGCAGGTGCACGTCGGTGGCGTTGTCCATGATGGCGTTCCACACCAGGGTGTGCAGGAGGTCGGGGTAGGATGTTGTGTTGGTCTTGCTGCGATCCGTCACAGTGCTGATTCCGCACGCCTGGGCCATGTTGGCTGCTCCTTCCACTGGGCCTGGGTCTGCCGTCGATCCTTCGGCCGTTCCTTGTCGCGGGCCGGAGGTGCACGAGACAGCCGGCCCGCATCCCATGTCGGCGGCGGGGCGACGCACCTTAACTGATATCTTCGATACAGTCGTCAAACCGCGACAAAGGGGGTCGAATGGGCCGGGGGCGTGGCAGTTTTTCAAGTTCCGAAATCGGCAACGTCCGATATCCTTGCCGGGCGACGGTTGGGCTTGCTGCGGCAACAGCGCGGGCGATCGCCGAGGTGGGAAATGGCCGATGCCGACCGATAATACGGGCGTGATGTGTCAGTCTTCGCTTCTTACCCCAAAAAGCTCGTGTGGCCGTTTGAATTCTCCCGAGATTTACTAAATATCCCATACTTACATTGACGATGGGTATCTGTGTCCGAATACCCAGTTTGAAAGGAGACACAGACAATGGAGACGTCAGTGGAACAACGCAGGGAGAGCCGGACGGATCTGTCGTGGCCGGTCAGTGTCTGGGTGCCTGACGCGAATCGTTTCTTCAACGGTCGCAGCGCCAATATCAGCAAGGTGGGAGTCTTCATCACCGTTCCGATGACCACGCCCATTCGTCGGGGCTCCGTGGTGGAGTTGAACTTCCCACGGACGGACGCCCTGGCCGAACAGAAAGGGCAGTTTGCCCGGATCAAGAAAGGCCGCGTCGTCAGGGTCGACCGCAAAGGTACGCTCGAAGGAGCGGTGATCGGCCTGGGCATCGCATTCGAATAGAGCCGGACGATTGGGCGTTCTCGACAGGAGGTCGGCGATCTCAATCAGGTCACTCGTCACCACGGGGCAATGAAAGAGACGTGAGGCGGATGTTCTTCCTGGAACGTCCGCCTTTTCGTTTCGTCCCATTCGCGAGGCAGGGAATTCCACATCGAGCGGCAGGATGGGCTTGGGCCCATGCGGGTACTACAAGGCGACCGCGGCGAACGTCATGAGCAGACCCAACGTGGCGCTTGCCATCGTCAGCTTGAGCCAGCGGCAGTAGCGGGCGTACTCCGGATGCTCATCCTCGAATTCATGGTAGAGATCGTCGAGGTCAGGGTCACGCGGGCGCAGCCACACGCGGGCGCAGAGGTGGGCGATCACCGATCCGAGAAAGAGAAGGCCGCCGAGAACGTACATCGCATAAGTCAGGGTCTGCATGGGGCCATCATACCGCTGGCCCCCCTCGATCGAAAGCCAAAACTCTGCACAGCCGGGCCGGCGCGCTCGTTGACAGGCAGACGGCCGGCCGCTATGGTTCGTGTTCTGACAACGGAACAGAAATTCTCATGCGACGACCGCTCGCACAGGCGACCGAAAATGAAGACGATCGATCTACGAAGCGACACGGTGACGCTGCCGTCGCCGGAAATGAGGCAGGCCATCTGTCAGGCCGAGTTGGGCGACGATGTGTTTGGCGAGGATCCGACAGTCCTGCGACTGGAGCGAAGGCTGGCCGCTCTCGTCGGCGCCGAAGCGGCCCTGCTGGTGGCCAGCGGGACGATGGGCAACCTGGTCTGCGTTCTGACGCACTGCGGCCGGGGCGACGAGGTGATCCTGGGCGACCAATCCCATACGTTCTATTACGAGGCCGGCGGGATCAGTGCACTTGGGGGTGTTCACCCGCACACGATCGCCAATCAGCACGACGGCACGTTACGGCTGGAAGACATTCGCGCGGCGATCCGCCCGGACAACGTCCACTTCCCGCGCACCCGTCTGATCTGCCTGGAGAACACGCACAATCGCTGCGGCGGGGCGGTCCTGTCCGCTGCGTACACCGATGCCGTCGCTTCCCTGGCCCGCGAGAATGGCCTGGCCGTCCACCTCGACGGGGCGCGAATCTTCAATGCCGCGGTGGCCTTGGGCGTTGATGTCAAGGTGCTGACGAAAGGGGCGGATTCCGTGAGCGTCTGCCTGTCCAAGGGCCTGGCGGCGCCGGTCGGCTCGGTGATCTGCGGTTCGCAGGCCTTCATCGACGAGGCCCGACGGGTTCGCAAGATCCTCGGCGGGGGCATGCGCCAGGCGGGCATCATTGCCGCCGCCGGTCTCGTGGCATGCGATTCGATGATCGACAGGATTCAGGACGATCACGCCAACGCCGCGCGTCTGGCCCAGGGCCTCGCAGGCCTGAATGGGCTTCAGATCGATGCCGTCGCGGTGCAGACCAACATTGTCTACTTCGACGTGGTTCGCGAAGGTCTGTCGGCCGAGACGCTTGTCTGGCGGCTGGCCGAACGAGGCGTCAAGATGCTGTGCTCGGGGCCCGGCCGGATTCGCGCCGTTACCCACTACGGCATTGACCGCAGAGACATCGAACAAACGCTGGCGGCGATGGCCGAGGCACTGGATGTGTCGTAATCATCAGTCGCCGCACTTCTGATGGACGACCCGACCGGCGACGACCGTTGTGTGGACCGACAGGTCCTCTTCGAGAACGACGAGGTCCGCATCGTAGCCGACCGCGATCGACCCTGTCTTCTTGTCGATTCCAAGAACGGCGGCGGCGTTTTCCGTGACCGTGCGAATCGCCGTCGCCGTCGAGCAGCCGGTGAACTCCGCCAGACGAGCGAGGATCCGATTCAGACCCAGTGCGGTCCCGATCAGCGTGCCGTCTTTGTAGCGAGCGGCGCCGTCGCGGGCCTCGTAGGGAATACCGTTGTACGTGTAATGCCCGTCGGGAAGACCCAACGCCTGCATCCCATCGGTAATGGTGACGAATCGGTCGGGCCCCAGGCCCGTATAGGCGAGCCTCACGACCGAAGGATGGATGTGCACGCCGTCGGCGATCACCTGAACGGTCACGTCGGGGCGCTCGAAGATCGCTCCCAACGGACCGGGGCTTCTGTGGTGCAGTGAGGGCATGGCGTTAAAGAGGTGCGTTACGTGGTTGATTCCCGCGTCGAATCCTCCCAGCGTCTCCTCATAGGTGGCGCTGGTGTGGCCCAGGGACGCGACGACCCCGCGATCGACCAGCGCCCGCACGAGGTCGAGCCCGCCGGACAGTTCCGGCGCAAGCGTCATCATGGCAAGGCTGTCATCGGTCTTGCTCAGGATCGCATCGAGGGCCGACGGGCTCGGGTTCGTCAGGCAATTGGGTTGGATCATCCCGCGCTTCTTCGGCGAAATAAACGGGCCCTCAAGGTGGGTGCCGCGCAATCGGGCGCCGCCGAGATCATGGCCGATGCACTCGGAGACGACCTCCAGGTGGCGGTTGTCCTGATCGGGTTTGTAGACCGTTGTCGCCAGATACGAGGTGACGCCACAGCGGGCGCACGTCTTGGCGATCGTCGCCAGCGCCTCCGGCGTGGCATCCAGCACGTCGGCGCCGCCGGCGCCCTGGATGTGTACGTCGATGAACCCCGGCGCCAGGAGTCGGCCGCCGGCGTCCAGCACGGTGTGGGCCTGCGGTGCGGCGTCCCCGTGGCCGAATCGTTCGATGATCCCGTCCGTGACAAGAACCCAGTCGTCCGCCTTTGTCTGAGATGAGTCATACAGCCTGCAATTGCTGATGAGAAGCGATGCCATATCGTCGGGCTCCTATTCTGCTCTCGAACTGCCCCTTGGAAACCTGCTGCCTTCGCCTGCGCGTGGGCGAAATACAAGCATACGGCAGACAGGGACGACCCGCAACCTCTCAGACCTGCCAGATCGTGTAATCTGGGCGATTCCTGGTTGCGGGTTGAACTGGCGTCGCCGGACCGATAGGATAGTCCCAAAGGGGGCATGGCCCACGCTATAGGTAAAAGGAGATCGATCATGAGACTCGCCGTTGTTGCTGGGGGGGTGCTGGTGTGCTGCGTGGTCGGGTTGGCGCCGGCGGCGGAAGCGCCCTCACCCGAGACGCTTCTGTTGAACGATTTTCGTCCTCGCTCCGTCTACCGGATCCCGGTGACGGAGATCGCCAAGGCCCGCTATCCGGCGATCGACATGCACGCCCACGTCTACGCCAGGACGCCGGAGCAACTGGACCGCTGGGTGCAGGTCATGGATGAGCACGGAATCGCCAAGGCCGTCGTTTTGACAATGGCCGTGGGCAAGCAGTTCGACGATCTGTGCACGCTGTACTCGAAGTACCCCGATCGCTTCGAGTTGTGGTGTGGGTTCGATTACACCGGCTACGACCAGCCCGGCTTCGGCCCGGCGGCTGTCGCGGAGTTGCAGCGATGTTACGACATGGGCGCCCGAGGCGTCGGCGAGCTGGGCGACAAGGGCAAGGGCCTGTTCTACTGCCGGCCCACCAGGGCGTGGGGGATGCACCTGGACGATCCCCGCATGGATGCGCTGCTGCAAAAGTGCGCCGAACTGAAGATGCCCATCAACATCCACGTGGCCGATCCGTACTGGATGTACGAGCCGATGGACGCGCACAACGACGGCTTGATGAACGCCTTCAAGTGGCGGCTCGACGATCAGCCGGGCATCGTCGGCCACGCCGGGATGATCGACATCCTGGAACGGGCCGTCAAGCGGCACCCCAAGACCACCTTCATCGCCTGTCACTTCGCCAACTGCTCGTACGACCTGGATCGGCTGGCCGGCCTGTTCGACAAGTATCCCAATCTCTATGCGGATATTTCCGCTCGCTTCGCCGAGACGGCGGCCATTCCTCGCTTCACGGCGAAGTTCTTCGAGGCCTATCAGGACCGGCTCGTCTACGGGACCGATATGACCTTCAGTCCGGAGCTGTACCGGATGTCGTTCCGCATCCTCGAGTCGGCCGACGAGCACTTCTACTACTGGCAGTTCTTCAGCTACCACTGGCCTCTGCACGGCCTGGCGCTGAGCGATCCCGTGCTCGCGAAGGTCTATCGAACCAATGCGCTGAAGATTCTGCACCCGTAGCGCCGGGTGAACCATGGATGATGCTTCTGGAAGGAATGTGTTTGTGACGGCAGCAGGCAGGCGACGGATGTGTCGATGTTGGATTGCTGTGATGCTCCTTGCGATGGCGGCGACGGCGCAGGCCGACTGGCCACGTTTTCGCGGGCCGTCGGGCGACGGACTAGTGACGAGGCCCGGCAGCGCCGAGCAAATCGGCCTGCCCGTGCGCTGGAGCGAGACGGAGAACGTCACGTGGAAGACGGCCATTCCGCATCTCGGCTGGTCGAGCCCGGTGGTGATGGACGGCCAGGTCTGGCTGACAACGGCCACAGCCGAAGGGCATGATTTCCATGCGATCTGCGTCGACGCCGATTCGGGCGCCATTCGCTTCAACGAAAGGCTCTTTCACACGGACAACCCCGAACCGCTGGGCAATCCACTCAACAGCTACGCCTCACCCACGCCCGTGGTCGAGCCGGGACGCGTCTACGTGCATTTCGGCAGCTACGGCACCGCATGCCTGGACACGAAGACGTTCGAGGTCCTTTGGAAGCGCAGCGACCTGCCCTGTCGGCACTATCGCGGGCCGGGCTCATCGGTCATCCTGTTCGAGGACCTGCTGATTCTGACGATGGACGGCGTGGACGTGCAGTACCTCGTCGCGCTGGACAAGGCCACCGGGCGCACCGTCTGGAAGACCGACCGCACCGCCGATTGGGACGACCTCGACGCCGAGGGCAAGCCGCGCGACGAAGGCGACCTGCGCAAGGCGTATACGACGCCGCTGATCGTCGAGGCCGATGGCGCTACGCAGATGATCAGCGTCGGCGCCAAGGCGTTCTATGGCTACGATCCGAGGACGGGGCGCGAACTGTGGAAGGTCAACATGCCCGCGTTCTCCGGTGCGGCCGGTCCGGTCTATCGCGACGGTATCGTCTATGTTGTCACCGGCTTCGGCCAGACCGAGCTGATGGCCGTCCGCATCGACGGCGCCGGCGACGTCACCGACAGCCACGTGCTGTGGAAGACGGCCCGAACGGTGCCGCGAACGCCCTCGCCGGTGTTGGTGGGGGACCTGCTCTTTACGATCAACGACACGGGGATCGCCATCTGTCTCGACGCCGCCACGGGCGAGCCGATCTGGCAGGAGCGCATCCGGGGCAACTACGCCACGTCGCTGCTCTACGCCGACGGCAACATCTACTGCTTCAACCAGAACGGTACATCGACGGTCTTCAAGGCCGCCCGCCGCTTCGAGGTCGTTGCGACCAATACGCTCGACGCCGGCTGCATGGCCTCGCCCGCCGTCGCCGGCCGCGCCCTGTTCCTGCGAACCAAGACCCACCTCTACCGAATCGAGGCCACCCGATAGCATCGTCGAAGTGCATGGGAAGGAGACTGCCATGGTCGATAGAAGGATGACCGCTGCAACCGTGCTTGTTGCTGTGATCGTGCTTGTCAGTGCAAGTGTGGGGCTTGCCGAACGCTACGAGTTGCGCAGTCCGGATGGGACGGTGGGTCTCGCTGTGGAGGTGGGCGAGCGGATCGATTTCGCGGTGCGCGTCGACGGCGGGACGGTGATTGAGGTGGCGGGACTGTCGCTGATGATTGCCGACAGGGACGTCATGGGAGCCAACGCCCGCGTCACGGGGCAGGCGCGCGATGCGGTTTCGCGCGAAGTGCGTCCGGAGATTCGCGAGAAGAACGCCGTGATCCCGGAACGGTACAACGAGTTGATGCTGACGTTCGAGGCGAATTTCGCTCTGACGTTTCGCGCATACGACAACGGCGTGGCATACCGGTTCTCGACGTCGCTGCCGGGTGATTTGGTCATTGCCTCCGAGCGGGCGAGTTGGCAGTTTGCCGATTCGGCGTCGGTGATCTGCCAGAAGGAAAAGAGCTTCCGCTCCGCCTACGAGGAGCCCTACAGCGAGCAGGCGATCGGTGAGCTGAAGGCCGAGGATTTGTGCTGTCTGCCGCTGCTCGTAACGCCACCGGGCGGGCCCAGGGTTCTCGTCACCGAGTCGGACCTGCGGGACTATCCGGGCATGTGGCTGCGCGGCACGGGCGGGGCCTCTCTGGAGGCGGCCTTTGCCGGCTATCCGCTTGAGGAATCGTATGAAGGCAGCCCCTACGTGCACGGCCGCGTCACCAGGCACGCCGACTACATCGCCAGGACCAGTGGCACGCGAACCTATCCGTGGCGCATCATTGCGATCGCTCGCAGCGACGGTGACCTGATTGCCAATCAACTGGTCTATCTGCTCGCGCCGCCGCTGGCCCTCGACGACGTCTCGTGGATCAAGCCGGGGGTGGTGACGTTCGACTGGTGGGGCCGGCGGAACATCTACGGCGTGGATTTCAAAGCCGGCATCAATACGGCTACGGCGAAGTATTTCATCGACTTCGCGTCGGAATTCGGCTTCGAGTATTTCCTCTTCGACGACGGCTGGACCGATGGGGCCGACCTGTTCAAGATCCACCCCGACCTGGATATGGAGGCGGTCTGCGCCTATGCGAAGCAGAAGAACGTGGGCGTGATGCTGTGGGTGATCTGGGCGACGCTGGACCGCCAGTGCGAAGCGGCGCTCGATCGCTTTGCCGAGTGGGGCATCCGGGGCATCAAGATCGACTTCATGAACCGCGACGATCAGAAGATGGTCGATTTTTGCTATCGGATCGCGCGGGAGGCCGCCAAGCGGCACATGGTGATCGACTTCCACGGCGCCTACAAGCCGGCGGGCCTGCGCCGGGCGTATCCCAACGTGCTGACGCGGGAGGGCCTGATCGAGGTCGAGCAGAACGGCTGGAGCGACCAGGCCAATCCGGAGCATCATGCGCTGCTGCCGTTCATTCGCATGGTCGCCGGGCCGATGGATTACATCCCCGGCACGATGAACAACGCACAGAAGCACGAGTTCCGACCGGTAGGGGACCGGCCGATGGGCCTGGGCACCCGCGCCCACGACATCGCGCTGTTCGTGATCCTGGAGAGCCCGATGCAGATGTTGCCCGATGCGCCCTCGGACTACTATCGTGAGCGCGAGTGCACCGAGTTCATCGCACAGATCCCCGTCGAGTGGGACGAGACGCGCGTTCTGGAGGCCAAGGTGGGCGACTACGTGGTGCTGGCCCGCCGGCGGGGCGATGTGTGGTTCGTCGGGGCGATCACGGACTGGCAGGCCCGGCAGTTCGATCTGCGATTCGATTTCCTCGGCCCCGGCCCGTACGAGATGGAGTTCCTCCGCGACGGCGTCAATGCCGCCACGCGCGCGATCGACTACAGAAAAGAGAAGAAGACCGTCACGGCGGATGCAACGATGAAGATCGACTTGGCCCCCGGCGGCGGCTGGGTCGCTCGCATCTACAGGCCCGCTCGCTGAGACATTGGTGGGAGTACCGAACATGACAAGATTGTCGAGATGGGCCATCGTATTGGCCGTGCTGCTCGGGTCGATCGGACGCGACGGCGTTGTTGCGAATGCGGATGCGGTTTCGATCGTCACGGACATCGCCTACAAGAGTGGCGACGGGTTGACGGCGTACGAGGCCGAGCGGTGCAAGCTGGATCTGTATCTGCCGGAGGGCAAGAGGGATTTCGCG
>JAAYBA010000202.1 GCA_012719085.1 Planctomycetota bacterium | reverse complement strand
TGCGGCAGGCGCTATGGGCATGAGGGGCGAAATGAGCGCATAAAAAAAGGAGACGAGGGCGACAAGGAGTGCAACTGGTTGTAGGCCCGTCTCCTTGTTGCGATGTGCCACATCGCACATACCGCGGTTCGTGCTTTCGAGACCAACTGATCTCCGTATGCACCCGCAACATCTATAGTATACGACGAAGCCGCGGTCGGGTCAAGTAATTTCCCTCGCGGCACGTCTTTTTTACCGAGCGATAGAAAGACCTATTACCCCATCAGGCGCCCGGAGATTCGCACGTCTTCGGCGAAGGCCTTGACCTCGACGCTCGCAAGACCGATCTCGTCTGCGAGCGAGGCCATCGGTCCGGCAAGATCGACCGCGCCCTGCGGCCCGAGGATCTTCGGCGAAACGTACGCGCAGACCTCGTCGGCCAGACCCTGCTTGAGGAACGACGCGAGGACCGTCGGTCCGCCTTCAACGAGCACCTGCTGAACGCCGCGCCGGCCGAGTTCATCGAGCAGCAACGGCAGATCGCAGACTTCGGACGAACCGTCGCAGGCGAGCAGTTCGACGCCCCGCTTGGCGATGCGCTCGGCGTGTCTGGCGTTCGCGTCGAGGGCCGAGCGGCGCGTACAGATGAGAATGGGGCTCGCCTTGGGCGTGCGCAGCAGGCGCGATTTCAGCGGGATCTTCAGCGTGCTGTCGAGCACGATGCGCAGGGGCTTCTTGCCTTTGCTCGGTCGCGGCGTCAGCATGCAATCGTCGGCAAGGACCGTATTGATGCCGACGAGGATCGCGCCAACACGCCGGCGCAGCTTGTGCGCATCCTTGCGGCTCAGCTCGTTCGAGATCCATCGGCGCTCGGGGCCCTGCTGGGCGTATGCGAGCTTGCCGTCGAGGCTCTGGGCCCATTTCAGCACGACCCAGCACTTGCCGGTGGTGGTGTGCTTGAAGAACGGCGCGTTGAGCCGCCGGGCCTGTTCCTCGCAGAGGCCGACCTCGACGTCGATGCCCGCCTGGCGCAGTCTCTCGACGCCTTTGCCCGAAGCGTGCGGGGAGGGATCAAGGGTCGCGACGACGACGCGGGCCAGTCCGGCCGTGATGATCGCCTCGGTGCAGGGCCCGGTCTTGCCCTCATGGCAGCAGGGCTCGAGCGTGACGTACATCGTCGCGCCTTCGGGCTTGATGCTCAGATTGCGGCAGTCGTCGATCGCATTGACCTCCGCGTGGGGCCCGGCGAACTTCTTGTGGTAGCCCTTGCCGACGAGCTGGCCGGCCTTGACGATGAAGCAGCCGACCGCCGGATTGGGCTCGACCGAGCCGATTCCTTTCTCCGCCAGCTTCAGCGCCGACATCATGAATTTCTCATCCTGTCCATTCACGTCAGTTCGCCCTTCCTGAAAGCATCTCCATGAATTGTCGTTCGTCGATCACGGTCACGCCGAGTTCGCGGGCCTTGTCGAGCTTGCTGCCCGGCTCGGCGCCCGCCACCACGAAATCCGTCTTCTTGCTGACACTGCTCGACGCCTTGCCCCCGGCGTCCTTGATTGCCTGCTGGGCCTGCTGTCGGGTGAAGTGCTCCAGCGAGCCGGTGACCACCACCGTCTTGCCCGAAAACGCTCCCGTACGAGCCCGGCCCGCCTCCGCCCGGGGTTCCACCCCTGCCGTCAGCAGATCGTCAATCACCGCCTGGTGCCGTGGCTCGCGGAGGTAGCCGTAGATACTCTCAGCCATGACCGGTCCGATCTGGTCGATGGCCTCCAGTTCCTCCCGGCTCGCTTCGCGCAGCGCCGTGAGCGAGCCGAAATGCTCGGCCAGCACCTGCGCCGACTGGCCGCCCACGTGGCGAATCCCCAGGGCCGCCAGAAAACGCCACAGCGGTCTGGTCTTGCTGTCCTCGATCCCATCGAGCACGTTCTGAGCGCTCTTCTCGCCCATCCGCTCCAGCGCCGCCAAATCCTCTTTTCGCAGTCGATACAGATCGGCGAACCCCTGCACCAACCCGCGATCGACCAGTTGCTCGATCAGCGAGGCGCCGAGGCGTTCGATGTCCATCTGACCCCGGCCGGCGAAGTAGCGCAGCCGCTCCTTCAACTGCCCGCTGCACTGCGGGTTCGGACAGCGGACGTACACGCCCGCCTCGTCCTTGACGACCTCGCTGTCGCAGACGGGGCACTTCTTGGGCACCTCGAAAGGCTTCGTTCCGGGTGGACGCCGTTCGGTCTTGACCTCGACCACCTGCGGGATGATCTCGCCGGCCTTCTCGATGACGACGGTATCGCCGATGCGGACGTCGAGCCGGCGCATCTCGTCGAAGTTGTGCAGGCTCGCCCGCTTGACGGTCGTGCCCGAAAGCGACACGGGCTTCAGATTGGCCACCGGCGTCAGGGCCCCGCTCTTGCCCACCTGGACCGCGATCGACTCGACCACCGTCTCGGCGCGTTCGGCGGGGAACTTATACGCGATGCACCAGCGGGGCGCCCGTCCGGTGGCGCCGAGAATGTCGCGCTGATCGTACCGATTGACTTTGACGACCATGCCGTCGGTCTGATAATCCAGCTCGAACCGCTTGGGGCCCCATGCCAGACAGATCTCGATGACCTCGTCGATGTTCTTCGCCCGTTGGATGTGGGGGTTGACCGGCAGCCCCAAGGCCTGTAGTTGCGTCAGCGTGCGATCGTGTTCGCGGGCCAGCGGCTGCGAGACCTCGCCGGTGGCGTAGGCAAAGAACGCGAGATTGCGCGTGGCGGTGATGCGGGCGTCGAGCAGCTTGAGCGACCCGGCCGCCGCGTTGCGTGGGTTGGCAAACGCCGGCTCGCCCGCCTCCGCCCGCATCCGGTTCAGCTCGATGAACGAACGCGTGGGCATGTACACCTCGCCCCGCACCTCAAGAACGGCCGGGACGGCGCCGCCGTCGAGCAGGAACAGCGGGATCGCCTTGATCGTGCGGATATTGGCGGTGACGTCGTCGCCCACCTCGCCGTCGCCTCGCGTCGCGCCCGATACCAGAATCCCGTGCTCGTAGCGAAGGCTGACCGCCAGACCGTCAATCTTGAGCTCCACCACGTAGTCGTACTCGGAGGTTTCGAGCTGCCGGCGGA
>JAAYBA010000201.1 GCA_012719085.1 Planctomycetota bacterium | reverse complement strand
TTCTCGCCCGTCATGATGTCACCGGCCCTCCGATCACGTCGAGCTTGCCCTTGGCGTCGAGGAAGCGATAGTCGTTGATCTGCCAGTCGAAGCGGCACACCGCCTTGAAGTCGCATGACGAGCAGGCCGACTCCGTGCCCAGCCGATAGGGATGGACGTCGATCCGCCCGCCGACGATCCCGCCGGCCAGCGAGACGATCGTATCCCGCGCGAACGCCAGCACGCGCTTGAAGTCCTCGGGCCTCAGCGACCCGCTGGTGGCATAGCGTCCGTACTGGCCGTCGTCCTTCGTGACACAGAAGTTGTAGAGCCGGCTCCAGTGCGCGCCCGCCTCGGGGTCGAGCGCGTCGGCGTAGTCGCCGTCGAACAGGCCCCGGGCCTTGCGGATCGAACGCTCGGCCTTCTGCGCCACCGTCTCGATCGAGGCGCTGTCGGGTGTCTGCTCGATGGGCAGGCAGAAGGCCCCGGCGACGCGGTCGATGTTCCTCTCGCCGGCCAGGGCCAGCAGGTACATCGGAAGCTGGACGTTCAAGCCGTGGTAGAACTGCGACCAGTCGAACGTCGCGCCGGCCTTCGTTCGCTTGTAGTCGAAGACCAGGGCAACACGTCGGCCATCGATCTCGGCGATATCGAGCCGGTCGATCTTGCCGCGCAGCGTCAGCACGCGTCCATCGGGCAGGGACAACTCCAACGGCTTGAGACCCGCCTCGTCACCAGCGTCGCCGAAGGGCAGCTCGGAGCGAACCGGCCGGAACGCGCCGGCGCGGGCCATGCGCGCGATGTCGAGCACGCACTCGCCCAGCGTCTCGGCGGCGCTGGCGATGATGAATGCGTTGTGCTCGCAGCGCGCCCGGAACTTGGCGATGAACGGGTCGTGCGAAGTGAAGGCCTCGACCTGCTCGGCCAGCAGCGTGCCCAGCCGGTCTTCGGCGACGGTGGCGAAGTTCTGTCCGTCGGCGGCCAGACGCTTGTGCAGGCCATCGAGCACGGCGTGGTATAAGTTGCCCAGGTCGAGCGGTTCGAGCTTGAACTCCCGACGAGGCCGCAGATCGAGCGCGTAGCGGGCGAAGTGCTTGTAGGGACAGGCGGCGAAGGTCGCCAGCCGCGTCGCCGAGCCTTTGAGCGGTCCTGCGAACAGACGCTCGACGACCGGGTCGGCCAGCGCCGCGACGTTGTCGTACGCCAGCGCCGCGGCGACCGAATCGGCCGTGGCCCGATGGGCTGGGTCGGCCGCCATCGCACCGAGAAGCCCTTCGAGCCGCGTATCGACCTGCTCGTCCCGCGCGAAGACGTCACGACCCAGGCCGCTGCACACCCACTCGGCCAATTCAGCCTCGGTGTGAATGTCCGCCGCCTCCGCCCCATCGTCAACGGGAAGATCGTCGAACAGGTCCGCCAGGTCATCGACGAACTGCGACCGCGCGACGGGCCCGCCCTTCTCATCGGCCGCTGGATAGCTGATGCACAGAAACTGCGACGGCCGCGTGAAGGCGATGTAGGCCAGGTACTGACGCTCGGCCAGCGTCTGCGTCGTCGCCGGGGCCAGGTGCACACCCGCCGCCTCGGCCAGTTCGCGGTCGGCGTCCGTCAGCACGCCCGTCGCGGGCACCGGCACGGGGAACTGCTTCTGCGTGGCGCCCAGCAGGAAGACGGCCTTGAGGTTCGGGTGGCGGCTGCGCTCGATCGAGCCGACCAGCACCTGGTCGAGGCTCGGGGGGATGAACGCCATCGTCATCTGCGCGAACGCCGCCGTCACGATCGCGAGGAGGTCCTCCGGCGGCATCGGATCGGCCCCAAAGACCTCGACCAGTTCGTCGAAGACGTCCACAAACCGCTCGAAGAACTGCCGATGCTCGTCGGCCGCCGCCAGATCGCCCGCCGCCTGCGCTTCATCGACCCAGGCGGCCAGCGTCCGCTGAACGTTCAGCGTATCGAGCAGCGCGAAGACCGCTCGCGTGAAGTCGGTGGCCGTGCACAGAGGCGAGGGACGGTTCGCCCCTACCGGCAGCGCGGCCTGCAAGTCGAGCAGCGGCGCGAGGGCTTCCGTGCGTATTTTGTGGATGGCGTCCTCGTCGAAGTCGGCATCGTTAGGGCCTTTGAACCGCCACGGCTCGGGCTTGAGCCAATCGCGGCCATCGACGCCGAAGGCCAGGCAGTAGTTCTCCAGGGCATCGACCTGCCCGGGATCGACCGGGGCCAGCGGGCTCTTGAGATAGGCGAAGACGTCGCCGCCGGCGAACCCGCCGATGGCCGCGGCCAGGGCGGACGTTGCCAGCTCGACAACCGGGTGCCGGCTCAGCGACTTGCGCCGGTCGATGAAGTACGGAACGTCGTAATCATCGAAGCCGGCGACGAGGGCATGCTCGTAGCGGCCAAGGTCTGAGGCGACGACCGCGATGTCACGATAGCGATAGCCCTGCTGCTGCACCAGCCTTCGGATCTGCCCGGCGATGAATCGCACCTCGCTCCGCACATCGGGCGCCGCCACCAGGCGGATGCGGCCGTCGGCCTTCGTGCGGGCGGCGCCAGGACGGAACAGGTTCCTCTCGACGTGCGCCAGCGGCGGACAGTCGGCGAATCGCCTTGCCTCACCGAGCAGCAGCGGCGGGCGAAGGTCAAGCTCGAGCGCTTCGATCCGCGCCAGCAACTCGCGATACGTCCGCACCGTCGGCTCAAACAAACCGTCGGACAATCCGCAATCTGCAATCGGCAATCCGCAATCAAGGGCCGGGTCGAGGTTCAGCGCGATCTCGGCACGATCGACGACCTTGAGCAGCTCGACGAGCAGCGCCATCTCGGCGCCGGTGAAGCCGGCGAAGCCATCGACCCAAAGCCGTGCGCCACGGAGGAAGTCGGCGTCGGCGATCCGCTTGCAGGCCAGCGATGCCCGGGCGTCCGGATCGACGAACCGCCCGCGAATCGACTCGGTGTACTCGCGGAAGACCAAGGCCAGGTCGGCGAACTTCATCGCCGGCAGGGGCGAGGCATGCTTGGTCCGGTTGGCCTGGAGAGCATCCAAATCCTCGCAGGTCATGTCGTAGCGGTGCAGCTCGCGGATCGTCTCGGCGATCTGGCGAGCGAAGCCGGGCAACAGCGCCGTCGAGCGAAAGAGCAGCAACCGCTCGCGGCAGTCGCGCAGGACCTTGTGGACGATCATCTGCCGGCCGATGGACGAGACGGTCCGCCCCGCCGCCGGGCCGGTCAGAAAGAACTGCAGGCGGTTGAACGACAGGACCCGCAGCCGGTGATAACCCGCCGGACCGCTCGACAGGATCGCCCGCTCGGCCTCGTACGTCGCCTGCTCGGGCACCAGGAACAGCAGCGACGGCCCCGACGGCTCGCGCAGCGCCTGTGCGACGGCCTCGACGCAGTGCGTCGTCTTGCCCGTCCCGCTCCTGCCCAGAATGAATCGAACCGCCATCGCCGCCTTTCGGATACGTCGTATCGAACGTCCCATCCGCTGCCGCTGCGAGCGAGCGGGACATCGGCCCTACGTGTACCCGATTCGACGCGATCTTTCAACGGTCAGTCGTCCGCGACCGTCGGCACAAGTCTGGCCAGCCACGGATAGACAACGCCCGCCGCCAGGGCGCCGAGGATCGGCGCCAGCCAGAAGAGCCACAGTTGACTCAGCGCCCAGCCGCCCACGATCACAGCCGGCCCCGTGCTCCGCGCGGGGTTCACCGACGTGTTCGTCACGGGAATGCTGATCAGATGGATCAGGGTCAGCGCCAGGCCGATGGGAATCGGTGCGAATCCCTGGGGGGCCCGCTTGTCCGTGGCGCCGAGGATGATCATCAGGAACATGAAGGTCAGGACCAGCTCGGCGACAAAGGCGGCGACGAGAGAATAGCCGCCCGGTGAATGGTCGGCGTAGCCGTTCGCGGCCAACCCACCACTGAGACTGAAGCCCGCCTTTCCGCTGGCAATCAGATAGAGGACCGCCGCCGCGGCAATGCCGCCGAC
>JAAYBA010000200.1 GCA_012719085.1 Planctomycetota bacterium | reverse complement strand
GCCAGGTCGATATCGTCGCGCTCGGGCAACACGAGCAATTCGTAACTCATTCCGTCGGGCAACGTCACGCGGCCGTCCTTGACGCTCATCCGCGTCAGGATCACCTCGGCGTTGGTCACGTCGTAGTCGTAGCCAAAACCCAGGGACGGATCGATCTGCTTGGGCGGCACGAAGTTGAAGCCCTGGTCGCCATAGTAATAGCACACGTCGGCGACGAACAGGCCCTGCTGGAGCAGGAAGCTGCACCGCGAAAGGTAATCGATCCAGGGCTTGGCCTTGGGCCACCAGGCGATGCTCGGACTGATATGCGTCCCGGCGTGGTAGACCCAGCCGGGCCGGTCGGTCGCCGAGGGGTTGTGTGCGGCGGTGTGGAACGTGAAATGGTTCGCCCCGTCGCAGAAGGCCCGGTCGGCGATGGGCTTGAGCTCGAACGGCCCGTCCTGCCAGTGTCGCCAGCTTGTGAACGCCTCCATATCGACCTGGCTCTTGCCGTAGATGTGGGCGGCGCACGCGGTCTCTTTGACGACCCAGACGTTGTGCTCCTTCCAGAACTCGCCGCGCGGGATGTCCAGCGCTCCGAGCGCCTTGAGGGCATCGACGGGCACCTGATGCAGCGGTGGCCCCGGCCCGCCCGCCTCGGCGCACAGCAGCAGGCCATGCTCGTTCGACAGCTCCGTCGCGGTTCTGTAGAAGGCATCGACCAGCAGATCGCCCAGCGTCTTTCGATAGTCGTAATCGAATCGCCGCGCCGCCTCGTGGTCCTTCAGCGTGCAGCCGGCCAGCAGCGGCAGATACCGCGTCATGTCGTACCCGCGTCGCCGCGCGAACTGGGCGAGAAACTCAGGCGTCCACGTCGAGCCGCTCAGCTCGTAGCTGCACACGTACATCTGCTTGAGCGCCGTGTCTTTGAAGTCGCCCAGCTCCTCGCGCAGCTTCTCCAGCAAATACTCGAAATGGAACTTCGTCGCCTCGGCGTTGAAATGGTCGATGGCGAGCCCGCCGGAGTTGGGACTCGGCAGCCGCAGCGACAGGCCCGTGTTGGCGCAGACGAATCGCATCACGATCCATTCGCCTTCGGGGATGTCCCAGTCGAGATGCCCGTTCGCATCGACGCGGTCCGTCACGTCGATTACCGCCTCGGGGCCTTCGAGGATCAAAGGCGGCAGTCCGGGCGACGACCAGCTTCCGGCCGGACCTGACTTGACGCCGTCGTGGATGTTCGCCGCCGTCCAGTTCTGTTCCGTCTCGCTGCCCAGGGCCGAGCTGCTGTGCAGCAGACTCGCAGCGGTCTTGCTGCCGTCGGCGTGATAGGCGTTGGCGACGTTGACGCCGTCGGTCGAGTAGACCTCGAATTCGCCCAACTGCACTCGGTCGAACTTCGGGTTGTGACCCGACAGGATCAGCAGCTTGATATATCGTGCGCGGATCGGTTCGAACTCGAACGTCTGAGCCTCTGTGTTTGGTTCGAGGGCCGCGCGCACGATTTCTCGGAAGCTGGCCGGCTCGGTGCTCTCAGTCGATGCATAGATTGCGAAATCCTTGCTGAACAGGTGCATCGGGCCGTATTGCTTCTCGTCGCCGCTGGGCGTGTTGTACAGGACCACGCGGTCGATGGTGTGCGTTCCGGGCGGGGCCAGTTCGAAGACGAATTCGTGGCCGGCCAGCCGTTGCGGCGATGGGATCGCCAGGACCGCCACGTCTTTGACATACGCCGGCTTGCCGTCCGGCCCGCGCGGCGCTCGACCCGGCAGGGCGGGCATGGGCAGGGCGGCGTCGAGGCGGGTCGGGCCGGTCGCCGCGATCTGGCAATGGTAGAGACCCATGCTGGCGTATTGCGGTGGGACCCAGGGCCCTCCGCAGTTCCAACTGCTCGACGTGACCAGCCCCACCTCCATGCCGAGCCGGGTCGCCTCGCGGACGGTGTGGCCGATGGCCTCCAGCGACTCCGGCCCCATGAAGGCGGGACCGGCCGGTACGATGCCCCGAGGATCTTGCGCGCCGATGTCGAAGATGTACACGCCGCCGATGCCCTTGGCCTTCATTTCCTCCAACTCGGCGGTCATTCGCTCGGCGTTCGTCAGGCCGTTGACCCACGCCCAATAGACCGACGGCCGAGCCGGCAGCGACGGCTCCCGAAATCCTGCCGGCAAACGATCCTCAGTGCCCGCGCGGAGAGAACACGCCTGTGACAGGATGAGGATTGCAGTCAAGACGTGTGAGATGCGATACGAAGTCACGGAATCTACCACCACATTGAGGGATTGTCGGAGGTCGCAATGCGCCAGCGAACCTCCATTTCGTCGAACTTGCGCCAGTCGACATGACCATCGAGGAAGAGGATGTTGCCTCCGGAAGGCTTGGTGCTGTTCCTGATGTGGTTGCTCCTGTCGTATACTTGCCAGCGCGACCAACAGCCTCCCGTGGCCTGCGTGAAGTCGGCTGTCTCCCGATTGGGTCCGTCGCTGGCGGTCACGTCAGTGATCAGTTCGACGGTTGCTGCAGGTGCTTTGTACTTCGTGGAGGTGGTGGACTTGACCCATTGCTTCTTGGGGCCATCATAGCTGAACGGGTCCAACTTCCGACCGCCGCCGTATTCGGTGTCGATGAGCCAGTAATACCCCATGATCCGATGATAGTCCTTTCGCGTCGCCTCGGCCGTGGGCTCGGGTGCGAGATAGCTCTCAGGTGTTCCGGCCGGGAGGTTCTCTCCATAACGCCAGAACAGGATGCTGTCCCGCTGCTTCCAGGACGGGCAATAGAAGGTGTGTCGGTCGAAGGCGCCCGTCCTCATGATGATGTCCGTCGTCCAGTACGAGACGTCGAACAGCCAACGGTCGACCTCGTTCATGGGAAGCTTGCCGTCGTAGTCGTTGGCGTAGGCGAACAGGCCCAGCCCCATGTTCTTCTCGTTCTGGCCGCAGACCAGTCGGCGTCCCTGTTCGCGAACGGCCCCCAGCGCCGGCAGCAGGATGCCCAGAAGCACCGCGATAATGGCGATGACGACCAGCAGCTCGATCAGCGTGAATCCTCTCTTGCCCCGCTCCCCCGTATGCTTCGACGTCATGCGAATATCCCTCCCTTCTCAGGACAGGTACGCCACAGTCGCAACAACCGCTGACCGGCAGCCTACCGCGTCCTGGGGCAAGACGCAAGCGTAAACCGG
>JAAYBA010000199.1 GCA_012719085.1 Planctomycetota bacterium | reverse complement strand
TCGCCGGCGCCATTGCCGAAGAGTTCATAGTCGAGGCTCAGGATAAGCTGGATCAAAGGGACTCCTGACCGGAGAATACAACTACGCCGCCATCTTGGATCGGTACGGCGTCTTTCATCCAAGCGTTCCCGTTGCTGGGTGAACGCCACTTGTGAACGCATTGCAGGGACATGACTATCGCAACCGGCCTTATCTCAACCCGGATGCCTTACGACGGCCGTTTCTTCTTCGGGCCGTAGCCGTAACCGTAACCGTAGCCGTAGCCCTGGGGCTCGATGGAACCGACGAAGACGGTGCCGAGCATGGTGCCGCCGGCCGCATGGAGGCGGGCCATGGCGCTGAGGACGTGGGCGCGCTGGGAAACCTGTTCTCGCTCGACCATGACCGTGCCGTCGACCTGTGCGGCCAGGATCGTCGCGTCGGCTACCGGCAGGATCGGGGATGCATCGAGCAGGATCACGTCGTAGTGGCATTGCCGGCGTACCCGGTTAATGCACGACTTGAACGCGCCATTGGCGATCTCGTCGAAGGTCGTTTCGCCATTGCTGCGATTGCCCACCGGCATGACCTCCAGGCCGGCCGTCTTGGTTGGATAGATCGGGAGTTTCCCGAGCGTCTTATCGCGCAGGATTTCCACGAAGCCCGGCTGATCGCCCAGGTCGAATCGCTTCGAGAGGGTCTTCTTGTGGAAGTCGGCGTCGACCATGAGGACCTTTTTGCCGGTCTGGGCCAGACTCTTGCCCAGGACCATGGTGAAGCTCGATTTGCCCGTGCCTTCGTTGGCGCTGGTGACCAGCACGGTGGCGCCGCTGCGCCCGCTCAATCGAGCCAGCAGCGCCGTTCGCAGAACACGAATCGACTCGTTCAGCACGAAGTGGTTCTGTTCGAGTTCGTTGCACAGCGACTTGCCCGGCAGCCTCGTGGCCGTGACCAGCGGAACCTGTCCGAGGAACGGGACCTTCAACGGCTGCGGGATGTCTTTGGCCGCATGAATCGTCTGGCTCCGGGTCGCACGCAGGAACGCTGTGCCACTGCCCAGACCCACGCCACAGACCAGCGCCATGACGGTGAATATGACGCGCCGGTCCTCCGTCGGCTGACTGGGCGCGAAGGCCGCCATCAGCACCTCGATGGAACCGGGGACGTTTCGTTCCATGTTCTTCTCTTCCAGACGCTGACGAACTGCATCGAACAACGTTCGCTTATGCTGCAAGGCGTTGTTCTCCCGTTCGAGGGCCTGCGTCCTGTCGAACAGCGATTTGAATTCCGTCTGCTTCTTGTCGACTTCTGCCACCAGAAGTTGCTCTTCCTGCCTGGCCCGGGCCAACTGATGCTCCAACGGGACGCCCACATCGTTTTGCGAGGTGCCGGTTGGGTCGCCGAAGGTCATGGGGATTCGAGCCGTGTTGCGCAGGCGGTCTCGCCAGAGTTCATCCAGTTGCGCCTCGCGTTCGGCGCGCAGTTCCTTGGCGAACTCCAGATCCTTCTGCAGGCGAATCGCCGCCGGATGGCTCGGCCCGGCTACGCTTGTGGCCATTCGGTGCTGGATCGTCTTGATATCCGTGTCGAGCTTGCGCCATTCGGCATCGACGTAGTACCTGGGCTGGTCCGGCTCTTCACCTTCGACGTCACCAACGGCCTGGGTGTTGCCCTGGACAGCAGTCTGCTGCATTTCCCACTCGAGGATCGCAATCCGGCCTCGCACGTCGTCGAGCCGGGCGCATACCTCATCCAGGCGCATCCGCTTGCTCGAGATAAGAGTAGGAGTTAGGTTAAATACTGCTGACAACGTGGGGCCCTCCCCTGTGAGCTGCTCCTGCGGTAGTTCGGTCCCGAGTTCCTTGCGCAGGTCCGCCAAGACCCGTTCGCGGCTATGAATCTCCGTTTCCAGCGATCGGTACTGTTCCAAGAGCTGGCGATAGAGTGTATCGGCCGTCTCATCCGACCTCTCGCCAATGCACTTGATGTACTGGTTCACCACCGCGTTGACGATGGTCTTGGCATCCGCAGCGCTGGCGTCGGTGAACGAAATATCAATGATCTCCGTTCGCGGCCGTGGCCGGACCGACAGACTTTCCCGCAGTCTTTCGATCGGTGGGATCGCATTGCCGCTGACCCGCTCCTTGAGCGACTGCGGCGGATCCCTGTACCATTGCGTCTCCTGAACGTCCCTCTGCTCCAGCACACGGTTCAGGACCGTCAGACTTCGGACGATGGAAACCTGGGTATTGACAAACGAGTCGTAAAAGGGAATCGGACCGCTGTCTTCGGTCCGAAAGACCAGACGTGGGATGATCGGCCGAATGCGGATTTCGCCACGGGCCTGGTACTTCGGCACGATCTGCGTCCATATCGCGGCGATGATCGGCGCCGAAACGAGAATCGAGACCAGGACGATCGTCCATTTGAACCGAAGGACGGATGTGAGGAATTCCATCGAAGACCTGGTGCCCGGTCCGGCCGAGGCGACGCCCCACGGACGCTCCGCCGGAATAGCGGTGACTGCTGCCGCCGAGGGAGTTGCCCCGCGCCGGCTGACTTCGGCCGGCTGAATGGCCTCACGGGACGATCCGTCGGACATCAGAACATCCACCACCCGGCTGATCTTCGTTCGGCCGTCCGACCGGTTGGGGGTGTCCTTCTCGTTGCGCGCGATCGGGTCCGGAGGGCGCTGAAGTTCCCGCTCCGCCGGATCATTCGGTTGGTCCAGGCTCATCTTCTCACCACGCTTAGTTTTTGCTCTGTTGTCATTGTGGTTGCGATTGCCATTGGCATATGCACCTTTCGACTGTGGGGCCCCGCGTCCAGACTACTCCGGGCCGCCGTCTGCACCCTGCTTGGCCGGCAGCGCAGACTCCGTCTCCGTCGGTTGCGTCCGGCCTTCTTCCGTGATTGGCCCGCATCGGAATCAACGCCTTCGGCCTGGAGCAGAATCCCCCAGGCAATGGAGGTCTTTCTGCAACCGTTCGTCCGTGTCTGTCCGTGAGAAACGCCGCCAGAGAACCTGCCGGCACCTCTTCGCCATCCCTGAAATGTCCTGCTGCCGATCATGTGCGACAATCGGTGGCCCGTCAAGCTCCAATCGTGCCGCGCGTCCGCCAAAAGGAGAACGCGCTGCCCGGACGGGCTCACACCTTTCGGTCGCATGCCGGCGATCTGGACATGAAGTCCTGACGGTCGCCGTCGATCGGCCGAACCTGATACGATAGGTAATTCGTCACAAACGGGACGCGACTTTTCAATTCGTGGCAAATTCCGGCTTCCGCACGGAACTCTGGAGTGATCGCGCCGATGCAGGTTTGTGATGCCGTCGTTGGGAAGCACGCCATCTCCGTCATAGCGAGTCCCTCCGTCCTCTTACCGGGACCGAGAAAACCTCGAATATAGGACGACGTTCCCAGGATGGGAGAGCTGTCGGATTCCTCTACTGCCGGGCGGGCTTCGTCGTCCATTGGCTGGCGCCGACGGACCCGACGAGCTTCTTGGAGAGCACACGGAGCATGAACGGAACGTACACGGTCTGTCTTCGGAACCTCTTGTGAGGCTCGGTTACCAGTTGAAACAGCCACTCCGTCCCCGTCCGTCGGAAGATCGCGGGCGCCCTGCGGATCGTGCCCGAGACAACGTCGAAGCTCCCTCCCACCCCCATGCAGAATGGTGCGTTGATCTGCTCGCGATGCTCGGCGATCCAGTATTCCTGTGTCGGTGAGCCCATGGCGACGAACAGCAAGTCCGCCCCACTGGCGTTGATATCGGCAACCACCTGAGCCGAATCCTTGAAGTAGCCATCCTGATGGCCGACAATCCTCAGATCCGGATAGGTCTCTTTGAGCCTGGCACAGGCATCGGCATTCGATTGGGCCGATGCACCGAGCAGAAAAACTCCCCAGCCTTTCTTGGCGGCATGCGGGACGATCCTCATGAAGAGATCGCAGCCGGTGCATCGCCTGATGCCCTGTCCGTGGAGAATCCGAGCGGCAATCGAGACGCCGACGCCGTCGCAGATTCCAACGTCCGCGCGGTTCAACAAATCCAGCAGCCCCCCTTCATGCCAGGCGCGAAAACACTTCTGTGGGTTGATTGCCACCCAGAACGTCTTCTCGCGCGCCGCCACTGTCGCTTCAATACATGCCAGAGCCTGATCGTACGACTCAAACGGGACAACGGGAACGCCCGCCACGTTAATCGCTCTGGGAATGCACTGTGTCCGTGTTGAGACATCACCCTCAGCTATCAACATAACGACTCTCCTCCCTTCAAGACACGCCAAGGACGACCACTTACGGCCAATCCCTGAATTCACTCCACCAAGCTCCGCCCGGTCGGGGGAACGC
>JAAYBA010000198.1 GCA_012719085.1 Planctomycetota bacterium | reverse complement strand
GCAACCTGGTCTACAAGGGATGCCGCAAGCACAATCGAGCCACAAACCGAAGTCTGTATTGAAGGAGACATGCCTGTGAACGCGCATAAGGAATCGTTTGGACAAACCGCAGACGGCCAAGAGGTCTTCGTATACACGCTCGCCAACTCGAAGGGACTGCGGGCGCGCATCACGAACTACGGGGCGACCCTCGTTTCCTTATACGTGCCAGATCGCAACGGCCACCTGGAAGACATCGTGCTGGGATTCGACGATCTGCAGGGCTATATCCAGCACACCGCCTGCATGGGGGCCACGGTGGGCCGTTATGCCAATCGCATCGGCGGCGCCAAGTTCACGCTGGACGGCGCCGAGTACACGCTGGCGGCCAACAACGGGCCGAATCACCTCCACGGCGGCATCAAGGGTTTCGACAAGGTCGTCTGGGAAACGAAGGAGGCCGTGGCGGCCGACGATGAGGCATGGGTCAAGATGAGCTACCTGAGCGTCGACGGAGAGGAAGGGTATCCGGGCAACCTGCAATGCACCGTGACCTATACGCTGACGAACGCCGACGAACTGCGCATCACATACGAGGCCCACACGGACAAGAAGACTGTGCTGAACCTGACGAATCACAGCTACTGGAATCTGGCCGGACAAGGCAGCGGAGATATCCTGGGGCACGAACTGATGCTGCACGCCGAGAAGTTCACGCTCATCGACAAAGGGCTGATCCCGACCGGAATCATCGCCAGCGTCTTCGACATGCCGTTGGATTTCACCCGGCCCCGCACGATCGGTTCGCGGATGCGCCAGACCGGCAACGGCTACGACCACAACTACGTGCTCAAGGGCACGCCGGGCGAGCTGAGGCCGTGCGCCGACGTGCACGAACCCAAGACAGGCCGCGTTATGGAAATCCATACGACCGAACCGGGCGTTCAGCTCTATACGGGCAATTTCCTCGACGGCTCGATCCCGGGCAAAGGCGGCAGCACATATGACAAGCACGCCGGCTTCTGCCTCGAGACACAGCACTATCCCGACTCGCCAAACAAACCCAATTTCCCGTCCACCGTCCTGGAACCGGGCCAGACCTTCACCAGCCGGACCGTACACAGGTTCTCCACGAAGTAGGCTTGGGAGATCAAGATTTAAGAATCAAATATCAAAATTGCGGAGGTCATCCGCCGAAGGCAGATTCCGCCAGTTTGATTTTTGCCTTTTGATCTTTACATTCCACCGAAGTAAACCTCGTCACCAGCGGTGATGGCCGGGATCTGGTCCAGCTTGGCCGTGAGGTCCTCCGGCTCGAGCGCAAACGAGGGGGCGATCTCGATCAGGCAGTCGGGCGTGCCGTCCGTCTTCCTCGGCACCGCCACGCCCGCCGATTCCAGCCATCGGGCGGCCCGTTCGACCATCATCTGACGAGTCGATTCGGCGCTGTCGACGCCGGTGGCGTTCTTGATCGGGGCGAACTGCTCGGCGCGGTCGATTTCGAGAATGATCGATCGCTGGGCCATGGGCAACGCATCGAAGATGAAGGTCTCGAGCTTGACGCCGTTGGGCTTGTCCGGGTCGAGCGGACGGCCCTGCGAATCGATGTGGGGGATCTTCTTGACCGCCCGATGCAGGGGCAGCGTGAAACCCTTGGTATTGAGTTTCGCGATGAAATCCGTACTGATAATGTGAATGGCGATGCTGCCCAGGCGGAACGTCAACGAGCCATCGGGGCCACGCTTCTCGGCCAGCTCGTCGGGAAGATCGCTGTACTCAATGACGTTGACCTTTTGGTCGATCAGACAGAAATTGCCCACCTTCTCCTTTGGATCGTTCTTAACCACCGCTTTTGAAGACATTTGCGCGCCGTCGAGTGCGTGCAGACCGATGAAGAGCGGGTCGAATAGCTTCACGAGAGGGTTGTCCACCTGCCAGTAGCTGAGGTACTCGACGCCACGAAGCCGCATGTCGTTCAGTGCCCCGCTGCGGGCCAATGCCCGGATGCAGCCGCCGTGGCCGTCGGGCGAGCGGGCGATGGAGGCCTTCTCGGCCATCAGGATCCGCCCATCGAAGCCGAAATTGGGCAGTGTGCCCTGCTGGAAGATGAAAACATCGCGCCGATTCAACCCGTAGTAATCATTGGATTCGAAGATCGACACCGTTTCGCCATGATTCAGGGGGCTGGTCATGATGTACCAGGGGCAGACGGAGCCGTAGCGATGCGAAACGGCCCCGATGGTTTCGGCGAAGATCTGAAACAGCGTCTTATTCCGAATCGGGCTGGCAGGGTAGTTCCCCTTGGGCCCGTCGAATCCAAGACGCGTTCCCTGGCCCCCGGCGACGACGAACGCGGCCACCTTGCCGGCCGCAATCAGTTCTTTACCAAGTTGGAGGGCTTGGGCGTACCTGGTCCGCTCCGCATCGGTCCCCGGACGGATGCCGTACGAGGGGGCCGGTTCGAAGCCGTCATGGCGGACCGGCGCGTCCGGGGCCCGTGCAACCAGGGTTTCGACCCAGCCGGCGATCTTGTCCAGATCCAGTTCGTCAATCTGTTCGAGCAGCCCCGCGCGCTCGGCGGGGCTCAGTTCGTCCCAGAAACGCAGAAGGTGGTCCTGCCCGGATGCCGAAAGATCTGCCCGGATGCGGTCGATGTTCGAGATTCGTTCGCCCTGCATGGGTACCTCCAATACCAGGAAAATAGCCGAATTTTACGCAAAGCGGAGAAAAATTCAAGCTGACGGCCGAAAATTACGAAAAGACATTGACAGACCTCTTTGGGTCTGCTACGATTCGGTTATAGACAGGTAGGTTTATACACGGCGGCATTATCATATTCTTGTCTGTCATCATAGTTTTGTCAGCATCTTCATACCAAAGCCTGCCTGCCGCGGAACGTTGGGAAAAAACTGTTTTTCCTGTGTGAGGAGTGTTGGGCGCTTGTGCCCAGGGGTTTATGTTCCGATAAGACCAGGCGTTTGAAACCACCCGGCCGCTTCTTCGTTCAGAAGACATACGTGCTCAGGAGATTCGCGCTGTGAGTATTTGCCGGTTGGGTGGCAAAAGGATTCATCGGTACCATCGTGAACGTGATTTGTTGAGGATGCGGTCGGTCTGCGAATCTCCCAAGCAACGAAAGGAGAACACACCATGAGAAGAAAAGGTTTCACCCTCGTCGAGCTGCTGGTCGTGATCGCGATCATCGCTCTGCTGATGGGCATTCTGATGCCGGCGCTGGCCCGCGTTCGGCAGTTGGCGTTCAGAATGACCTGCGGCACCAACCTGGCGGGCATCGGCAAGGCCATGCTGATCTACGCCAACGACTACGATGACGAGCTGCCCCGCGCCGGCGGCCGGCTGTCCAACTGGGACGGTCCCGTCCAGTGGAACGCCAACAACCGCTACACGGCCTACGGCGTCGCCCAGTCGGACGGTAGCGGCGGCAAGGCCACCATCACGTCGTGCTTCTTCCTGCTGGTCAAGTACGCCGAAGTGACCCCGAAGTCCTTCGTCTGCAAGGGCGACACCGGGACCAATGAGTGGCAATTGGCCGATGAAACGACGGTCACCACGGGCTTCGAGATGATCGACGCCTGGGACTTTGGCGCCACGCCTCGCGACAACGTCAGCTACTCGTACCATCTGCCGTTCGGGACGTATGCCCTGACGGTCTCCAGCGAGCCGGGTCTGGCCGTGTGCTCCGAGCGTAACCCGTGGCAGCCGAGCCCGGCCGGTGCCGCCGGCGTCTTTGCCGACTTCCAGCCGGACGTTCGTCCGTTCACCGGAACCTCGGAAACCGCCCTCAAGGGCAACGCCATCTCGCACCTGGGCGAAGGCCAGAACGTGCTGTTCCTCGACAGCCACGTCGAGTTCGCTCGCCGGGCGTTCTGCTCGCTCGAAGATGACAACATCTTCACCAAGTCGCGCAATCAGACGACGGGCGATCCGCTGGGCACCGCGCCGATCTACTCGACGTCGTTCCAGCCGATGAACCGCAAGGACAGCGTGCTCGTGCACGATCCGGATGCGTTCACCACGACATCGCGTGGGCGTTAATCCGGGGTTTGCCTGCGAATCTGCAGCGTGAGTTCGACGGCGGCCCCGGACATGATCCGGGGCCGCCTTTTTTCTTGCGGCGTGCTCTTTGACATTTCGCCTGGAAACTCCATCGAACGGTAGCGTCGCCCCAAGGCCGTTTTGAGAGATTTGGTCAGCCGGATCGTGCCCATGCACGATGGGTTCGACAAACTCATATGCCTATCTTCAAGCCATCATCTATCAAGCATCATAATACAGTCCCTTTCATCGAGCCATTCCCGCGGCAATCCAACTCTCGCCCGACCCGACGGTCCTGCTGTCGTTCGCTGTCTACTGCGCGGGGCATCCGGCGTGGGCACATGCGCGCCTTCGCACGGGCGTCGGCTTCATCGTTACGGTCATCATTCGATTCACGTCACCGGGCATCCGACGCCGTCCGCCCGGCCGCTTGAGGCGCATTCTGCGCCCGAGGTCCGTCTCGCGCACCCCGATCGTAATGTCGATCTTCTCTGCATCGTCAGTCTCTGAGGCTCGGGAACCAGCCGTCTGCGCTATTGACCCCCATTGACCTGGAAGATCGGCGGGCAAGAACACTCCGAGTCCGGCAGCCGAGGGCCTCTGCGCGCCCTGGCCGCCGGTGCCGGCCCGTGCGCCGGCGCCCCGTTTGTACTCATCCATAGATACAGCGCCATGCTGAAAGACGGCCGGCCTGCCGATCGACGGTCTCGTGAAAGGAGAACGGAAATGAAGCGGAAAGGTTTCACATTGGTCGAGCTGTTGGTCGTGATCGCGATCATCGCTCTGTTGATGGGCATTCTGATGCCCGCACTGGCAAGGGTCCGGCAGTTGGCCTTCCGGCTGACCTGCGGGACGAACCTGGCGGGGATCGGCAAGGCCATGCTGATCTATGCCAACGACTACGACGACGAGCTGCCGCGCGCCGGCGGACGGCTCTCGACGTGGAACGGCCCGGTCGTCTGGAACGCCAACAATCGGTACACCGCCTACGGCGTCACTCAGGCGGACGGCACCGGCGGCAAGGCCAGCATCACGTCGTGTTTCTATCTGCTGGTCAAGTACGCCGAGGTGACCCCGAAGTCCTTCGTCTGCAAGGGCGACACCGGGACCACCGAATGGCAACTGGCCCAGGAGACGAGCGTCCCGGTCGGCTTCGAGATGATCGACGCCTGGGACTTCGGCGCCACGCCCTGGGACAATTGCAGCTACTCGCTTCACCTGCCGTTCGGGACATATGCCCTGACGTCGTCGAGCGAGCCGGGACTGGCGATTGCCTCGGAGCG
>JAAYBA010000197.1 GCA_012719085.1 Planctomycetota bacterium | reverse complement strand
GGGCCCGCATGATCGAGCTTGCGGCCGAGCATGATGATGCCCTGATGGATGCCTTTGTCAACGATGAGGCCGTGACGACTGAGGCGATTCATCGGGCCGTCCGCAAGGGCACACTGGCCGGCAAGCTCCATCCTGTCTTCGTGGGATCGGCCCTGAAGTACATCGGGGTTCAGCGGTTGCTCGACGGTGTCGTCGCATATCTGCCTTCCCCTATTGATAAGCCTCCGATTATAGGACATAAGGACGGAGACGAGTCGCAGGAAGTTCCCGTCAAGTGCGACCCGAAGGCGCCTCTGGTGGCACTGGCGTTCAAGATCACCAGCGACGCCCACGGCGATTTGAGCTTTCTGAGGATTTACCAGGGGACCTTGAAATCGGGCACCCGGGTGCTGAACGTCAACCGCAACACGAAGGAGAACATCACGCGCGTCTTCGAGATGCACGCCAGCGAGCGGAAGATCCTCGAGGCGGCATCGGCGGGGGATATCGTGGCGGTCATCGGGCTGCGACAGACGCTGACGGGTGATACGATCTGCGATTCGAAGAAGCCGGTGATGCTGCCGACCATCACGTTTCCGCAGACCGTTATCACGATGTCGATCGAGCCGCGAACGGCGGCCGAACGGGGGAAGCTGGCCACGGCGCTCGAGTCGCTGCGGCGCGAGGACCCCACATTTGGGTACAAGATCGATCCGGACACGGGCCAGACCGTTATCAGCGGCATGGGAGAGCTTCACCTGGAGGTGCTTCAGCACAAGCTGACCCGTGAGAAGAAGGTCGATGTCCGGGTGGGCAAGCCCCGGGTTGCCTACAAGGAGGCCATCACGCAGCCGGCACGGGCCGAGGCGAAGTTCATCCATCAGAGTGGCGGACGTGGCCAGTATGGGCACGTGGTGTTGGCGGTCGAGCCGCTGGTTTCGCAGGATGGACGATATCTGACCGATATCCAGTTCGTGGCGGATGCTTCGCCTGAGGAGGTCCCGCGGGAATATGTCTCATCCGTCGAGCAGGGCGTCCGTGAGGGGGCCGGCAACGGCGTCCTGGCCGGTTACCCGGTCGTGGGGTTGCGGGCGACGCTCGTGGGAGGTTCGTTTCATGCGGTGGATTCGTCGGAGTTGGCCTTCGAGCAGGCGGCAGCGATGGCCCTGGAAAGGGCGATGAAGGAGGCGGGCCCCGTGTTGCTGGAGCCGGTGATGCGCGTTCAGGCCATCGTTCCGGAATCTGCTTTTGGGGTCGTGCAGGCCGATTTGATGGCCAAGAGAGGTTTGATTACAGATTGCCGTGTTCACGGCGAGATGCGCGTGGTGGACGCGAATGTCCCGCTGGTCGAGCTGTTCGGCTATTCGAGCGACATTCGCAGTCTCACAGCCGGACGGGGCAATTTCACCATGGAACCGCTTTGTTACGAGAAGGTGCCCGAGCAGGTGGCCAAGTCGATCCTCTTCTGATGGGCCGGCTGAGAAAAATCACTTTTTTTTCGATATTTGCCAACAGGGCTGTTGACGTGACGCGGGCTTCATGATAAGTTTATCGTTTTTCGGCTGTAGCGAGCATCGTTAGGACGACGGTGCGATACGTAGTTACGCTGTGGCATATCTGTGATTGCCATCAGGGATGGCTCAATGGGTTTTCTGTGGTACCTTGGGTTTGGCAAGGCCGACATGTGCTTTGTATGGGTCCTGACGCGGACCCGCGCCTCAAACCCTTAAGGAAGGCCAAGTTCGGCTTTCGGCAGGGCACTGATGACCAGCCCCGACCGTGGGTCGAAGCCTTTTCTGCCGGTGACCAAGCATAGTGCATCAGACCGGGGCAGGAGTGTCTTCTGTTCCGTGGGTCGGTGTGTAGGTTTGGATAATGATTTGGGTGCCGTTGGCGATTCCCGCAGCCGCACAGAGCGAGTTGTTCGCTGGCAAGATGCGGTAATCGGGTTGTCCAGAGGAGTAATATGGCTGCCGAAACAGAGAGAATTCGGATTCGGATGGAGGCGTACGACCATCGTGCGCTGGACGCCTCGGCCCGAGAGATCGTGGAGCATGCTCGCCGGACGAACGCTCGTGTCAGCGGCCCGGTCCCCCTTCCGACGCGGATCGAGCGGTATACCGTGTTGCGGAGTCCGCATATCGACAAGAAGTCGCGCGAGCAGTTCGAGTTGCGGACGCACAAGCGGCTGATCGACATCCACGAGGCGAACGCGAGGACGGCGGAGGTTCTGAACCGCCTCGTGGTTCCCGCGGGTGTTTTCGTGAAGATCAAGGCGTAGAGCAAGGAACGTAAGACCATGGCCATGCTGTTAGGGAAAAAGGTAGGGATGACCCGCGTGTACGACGAATCGGGTCGGCTGATCCCGGTGACGGTGATCGAGGCCGGTCCGTGCACGATCACACAGGTCAAGACCACCGAGACGGATGGTTACGACGCCATCCAGGTCGGGTTCGATGATGTCAAGGCGTCGCGGCGGAAGCAACCGCAGGTCGGCCACACCGAGAAGGCCGGCACGACGCCGAAGCGGTTCGTCCGCGAGTGGCGGTTTCAGGGCAAGCCCGAGACGGAGTATCATGCGGGAGACTCGCTGACGGTAACGCTGTTCAGCGAGACGAAGTACGTCGATGTGGTGGGCACCAGCAAAGGCAAGGGGTACGCCGGCGTGATGAAACGCCACGGGTTCGGCGGCTTTTCGGCCTCTCACGGCACCGAGCGCAAACACCGGGCTCCGGGGTCGATCTCGAGCTTTTCGAGCAACGCCGGTACCGGCGGTCATCCCAAGAAGGGCAAACGGATGGCAGGGCATATGGGCCATCGGCGCATCACGACCAAGAATCACAGCCTGGTGGCGATCGACGAGCAGAAGAACCTGTTGATCGTCAAAGGCGCGGTTCCCGGTCCGGCCGGCGGCTACTGCATCGTGCAAACTGCAAAGAGGCCCCAGAAATAGAGAAGTGTACGAGCGATGATTGAATTGAGTGTTTACAACCGCAGTGGCCAAGAGGTCGAGAAGTTCAGCGTCGATGAGAAGGTGCTGGGCGGTGCGGTGCGCTATGCGTTGCTCAAGCAGGCGATCGTGATGTACCACGCGAATCAACGCGTCGGGACCGTCAAGACCAAGGGCCGCAGCGAGGTGGCCGGTTCGGACAAGAAGCTCTTCCGTCAGAAGGGCACCGGCAACGCTCGCGTGGGCAATCGTCGGACGGGCAAGCGCGTCGGCGGCGGCATGACGTTTGCCAAGGTGCCGAGGGATTTCCGTCAGACGATGCCGCGCAAGCAGCGACGGCTGGCGCGGGATTCGGCGGTTCTGGCCAAGCTCCGGAAGAACCAGGTGGTGGTGGTGGACGGGTTGGGCTTCGATAAGCCGCGGACCAAAGAGTTTGCCGGCGTCCTGAAGAGCCTGAAAATCGACCGCAGTTGTCTTGTGGCCGTGAAAGAGTATGACCAGAACCTCTACAAGTCGGTCCGAAACGTTCAGAAGGTGGACGTGCTTCCTGTGGCCGATCTGAACGCGGGCGACATTTGCACGCACCAGAGGATGTTGTTCACGAAGGATGCCTTGGTGGCGTTCCTGAATCGAGAGTCCGACAGCGAGAGCTGACGGGTAAGCGTACAGACAGGCCGGTTCGCGAAGCGGGTCGGCGATTTTGAGAATGCGGTCTTGTGATGGATGATTTCAACGTGATAGTCCGGCCCCTGGTTACCGAACAGGGGATGCACTTCGCCAATGCGAAGGGTGCGTATTCCTTCGAGGTCAATCGAAAGGCGAACAAGACGCAAGTCAAGAACGCCGTCGAGAAGATCTACGGGGTCAAGGTGGACAAGGTGCGAACGGCGAACCGCAAGGGCAAGCAGAGGCGGCGTGGCCGGACGATCGGCATGACGTCGGGCTGGAAGAAGGCCGTTGTATACCTGCAGCCGGACTACCACATCGATCTGTTCTAAAGTGGCACGGTAGAGAGAGAGTGCGTTATGGGCATTCGGATTTATAGACCAACCAGCGCCGGGCGGCGAAACAGTTCCGTGAACGACTATACGGAGCTGACGACGAATCGGCCGGAAAAGACGTTGTGCAAGCGGATCAAGAAACGCGGCGGGCGCAACCACCACGGGGTCACTACGACCCGGTTTCGTGGCGGCGGCGCGCGGCGGATTTACCGCATGATTGACTTCAAACGCAATAAGGACGGCGTCGCGGCGAAGGTGGCGACGGTCGAGTACGACCCGAATCGCAGTTGCTTCATCTCACTGCTTCAGTACGCCGACGGCGAGAAGCGGTACATCCTGTGCCCGATGGGCATCAAGGTCGGGGACGTGATCGAGAGCGGGCCGGTCTGCGAGCCGAAACCGGGGAACGCCATGCCGCTGGCGGCGATCCCGGCGAGCCTCGAGGTCCACAACGTCGAAATGACGGCGGGCCAGGGCGGCAAGCTGGTTCGCGGCGCGGGGAACGCGGCACGGATCGTCGCCAAAGACGGCGACTGGGTGACGCTGGTTCTGCCGAGCGGTGAGATGCGAATGGTGCGCAAGGAATGCCGGGCGACGATCGGTCGCCTCAGCAACGCCGAACACCAGAATGTGCGTATCGGCAAGGCCGGTCGCAAGCGGCACATGGGCCGTCGGCCCCACGTTCGTGGCAAGGCGATGAACCCGGTGGCGCACCCGATGGGTGGCGGCGAGGGCCGGTCGAACGGTGGGCGGCATCCGTGTTCGCCCACGGGCAAACTGGCGAAGGGCGGCAAGACGCGGAATCCACGCAAGACGAGCAACAACCGGATTATTCGTCGGCGTAAGAACACGCGGCAAGGGCAGTTGACGCTGTGAGGATGAACAGTCACTTTGGGCACGGTGCGGCGGGGCCGCAGCGCGACCCGGACAGTGAAGAGAGCCAAGATGAGTAGATCGCTCAAAAAGGGACCGTTTGTTGACGAGAAGCTGTTCGCCAAGGTGAACCGGCAGATCAGCGAGAACAGCCGCAATCCGATCAAGACCTGGGCGCGTCGGTGTACGATCGTTCCGGAGTTCGTCGGGTTCACCTTCATGGTCCACAACGGCAAGCTGTTTCACAAAGTGTTCGTGACGGAAGACATGGTCGGGCATAAGCTCGGGGAGTTTTCGCTCACGCGGACGTTCAAGGGCCATTCGAGCAAGAAGATCAAATAGGACGTGCGTGTGGGGGCAATGTGGACCCACCGGGTACGGAACCGAAGGTATGATTAGCGCAACGAAACTCAGAGAAGTGTGCCAGCAGCAGCGGATGACCGCCGACGACCTGGGCAAGAGCATCGCACGGGGCGGTTTCGACGACAAGAAGGCGGCGGCGGCGATACGGAACTGGCAGCGGGGCCTCTTCAAGCCAAGACCGAGGACGGAAGATGTTCGTCGTCTGGCGGAGGCGTTGGACGTCGAGCCGGTGGAGATCGCGGACTGGCGTTCGTCGTATCAGTACGCTCCGATGTCGGCCCGGAAGGTGCGGCTGGTGACGGAGTTGATCGTCGGGCGAAGCGTTCAGGATGCGATGGACGTGCTGAAGTTCACCCGCAAGCGTGCGGCGCCGATGGTGGACAAGGTGCTGAAGGCGGCGGTGGCGGATGCAGACGAGCAGCAGGCGGACGTCGAGCAGTTGTACGTCAGCGAGGCGCGCGTCGACGACGCCGGAGTCCGACTGGGGACCAAACGATGGATCCCGAAGGACCGTGGTCGGGCGCACCCGATTCGCAAGAGAGCCTGCCACATTCGTGTGACGGTGACGCAGGCGTAGGCAGGAGAATGTAGGGAAGATACCGAGCGGACTATGGGCCAGAAGACATCGCCAATTGGTTTCAGGACGGGAGTCACCCTCGGGTGGCAGAGCACGTGGTTTGCACCGAAGGCGAGCTACGGGGACTGCCTGGTCGAGGATCAGAAGATTCGGGATTTCGTGGATCGGCGGTACAACCAGCGGATGCCGAAGGGGGCGGTGGCGCGGGTGGAGATCGTGCGGACGCGGAATGAAGTGAACGTGACGATGCACAGCGGCCGGCCCGGCGTGGTGATTGGGCCGCGCGGGGGCGAGGTCGACAAGGTCCGTGAGGAGCTCGAGGGCTTCATCGGCCGCAAGGTCACGGTGAATGTGGTCGAGATCAAGGAGCCCGATCTGAACGCGGCCCTGGTGGCGCAGGGGATTGCCGAACAGTTGGGCAAGCGGGCGTCGTTCCGGCGCACGATGAAGCAGTACTGCGAAGGCGCGATGAACGCCGGGGCGCGAGGGGTGAAGATCATGTGCTCGGGGCGTCTGGCGGGTTCGGAAATGGCGCGGACCGAGACGCAGAAGATGGGGAGCATCCCGCTGCACACGCTGGACGCGGACGTGGACTACGCATTGGGCACGGCCCGGACGACGTATGGGGCGATCGGCATCAAGGTGTGGATCTATAAAGGCAAGTTCGGGGAGGAGAGGGAAGTGGTTCGGCGGCGTCCGCCGCGACGAAGGCCGATGCGGTCGGGGGGTGGTCCGAGGTCGGAAGGCCCGAGGAACGAGGCCGCTGAATCGGGCAGTGATGGCGGCGCCGAGGCCGGGGCCGCACCGAAAGAGTAGACGCCGTTCGTCCGGGTGCAGGGACGGCATGGAGTTGTAAAGGGTCGTAAGTCATGGCGATGATGCCGAAACGAGTGAAGTACCGCAAGAGCCAGCGTGGCAGGATGAAGGGCAACGCCACGCGGTGCAACTATGTTGCGTTCGGCGATTATGGTCTTCAGGTGCTCGAAACGAATTGGATCACGGCCAAGCACATTGAGGCCGGACGCGTCGCGGCGACGCACTTCCTTCATCGTGAGGGCAAGGTGTATATTCGGATCTTCCCGCACAAGCCGGTCAGTTCCAAACCGCTGGAAACCCGAATGGGAAAGGGCAAGGGCGAACCGGAGTTTTGGGTGGCCAGAGTCCGGCCCGGTCAGGTGTGCTTTGAGATCGGGGGCGTCGGGGAAGACGTGGCCCGCGAGGCCCTGGCGAGGGTGGCGCACAAGATGCCGATTCGCTGCCGGTTCGTACGGCGCAGGCATACGGTCTGAGAGAGGATATCACGTGAAGGCCAAGCAGTTGAGAGAGATGAACCAGGACGAGCTCCAGAGCACCATGGAAGACCTCCAAAGGCGCCTCTTCGACCTGCGATCGCAGTCGGTGACGGAGAAGCTGGAGAACTCGAAGGCAATCATCAATACGCGTCGCGACGTGGCACGCATCAAGACGCTGTTGCGTGAGCGCAAGAAGTAACGGACACGATCGCAGGCACGGGTTGGATATGGTCCCTATGGAAACGCAGAGAGAACCGAGAACGCAGACGGGCGTGGTCACCAGTAAGAGCGGCATCAAGAGCATTCGGGTGACGATGGAGTACAAGGTGAAGCACCCGAAGTACGGCAAGTACGTGCGGCGGCGGATGAAGCTGGCCGTTCACGACGAGCAGGATAGCTGCGGGGTGGGCGATCTGGTGGAGATCGCCGAGTGCCGGCCCTTGAGCAAGACGAAGAGCTGGCGCGTGGTGCGCGTGCTACAGAAAGCAGTCGCGGTCTAATACCGAATGTGAGATGCGAAGACGATGATTCAGCAAGAAACCATGTTGGACGTGGCGGACAACTCCGGCGTGAGGACCGCGCTGTGTATCAAGGTGCTCGGCAAGGGCGGTTCGCGCGGCAAGTACACCCGGCCGGTGGCGCGGGTCGGCGATGTGGTCTGTGTGGCGATCAAGAAGTCGCTGCCCACGTGTCAGTTGGACGACAAGAAGGTCCACAAGTGTGTGATCATTCGGACGAAGAGCCCGGTTCGGCGTGCGGACGGCAGCTACGTTCGATTCGACAGCAACGCCGCCGTGATGATCGATAACGACGGCAATCCGATCGGTACGAGAATCTTCGGGGCGGTGGCACGCGAGCTTCGAGAAAAGAACTATATGAAGATCATCTCGTTGGCGAGTGAGGTTGTTTAGCTCCTTGCGGAAACGCTTTCGGGAACAGGACACGAGGCAAAGGAAGACATGGCCTTACACGTGAAACGGGGCGACATGGTGCAGATCATCGCCGGGGACCACAAGGGTGCCACGGGCCGGGTGCTGCACGTGTATCCGGACAAGCAGGTGGTGGTGGTTCAGGGGCAGAACGTGGCGAAGCGGCACGTGCGGCCGTCGCAGCGGAATCCGCAGGGCGGTCGAATCAGCATCGAGCAGCCGATCCACATCAGCAACGTGTTGCCGTTGAATCCGAAGTCGGGCAAGGGCAGTCGGGTCCGATACCAGAGCCAGGGGGGGGCCAAGAAACGGGTGGCCACCGACGGCACGGAGATCGGAACGGTTCGAAAGGCGAAATGACAATCGCGCGTCCCGGCGGCGTGGATCACGCCGAACGGGGTGCGGCAGGTAGACAACAATGGCGCGTTTACGAGATCTGTACAAAGCAAAGATCGTTCCCGAGCTGACCAAGGAGTTCAGCTACACCAACGTGATGGCGGTCCCCAAGATCGTCAAGGTGGTGGTTTCGATGGGCATCGGCAAGGCCTGCCAGGACAAGAAGTTCCTGGAAATGGGCAAGAAGGATTTGGCGATGATCACGGGCCAGTCGCCGGCGGTGTGCAAGGCGAAGAAAAGCGTCTCGAACTTCAAGGTCCGTGAAGGACAGGAGACGGGGCTGAAGGTCACGCTGCGGGGCGTTCGCATGTATGAGTTTATGGATCGCCTGATCAACCTGGCAATCCCGCGCGTTCGGGACTTTCGAGGTCTGAACCCGAACGGATTTGACGGACGGGGCAATTACTCGATGGGGTTGGGCGAACAGAGCGTGTTTCCGGAGATCAACCCGGCGAAGGTGGAAGCCCAGCAGGGGATGAACGTCTGCTTCGTGACCACGGCCAAGACGGACGAGGAGGCGCGCAAGCTGTTGTCCCTGTTCGGTATGCCGTTCCGGGGCCAGACGGAAGCCAAGCCGGCAAGCTGAGAAGGCCGGCGCAAAGCACAGTGTGGAGCTCGTTGAATGTCGACGAAAGCGTTAGAACTGAAGGTCAAGAAGAAACAGAAGTTCCGGGTCCGGCAGTACACTCGCTGCGAGTTGTGCGGCCGGTCGAAGGCGGTGTACCGCAAGTTCAAAGTCTGTCGCATCTGTTTTCGAACGTTGGCGAACGAAGGCAAGATCCCGGGCGTCAAGAAAGCCAGTTGGTAGGGTTTGGCCGGTCCGGCACAGCCCGGCGCATGCAGGATACTGAACTATGAGTTTGAGCGACCCAATAGCTGACATGTTGACGCGAATTCGCAACGCGACGCGCGTGCGAAGAGCGCAAGTCGATGTGAAGGCGTCGAAGATCTGCGAAGGCATCGCGGCGGTCCTGAAGAATGAGGGCTACATCGAGGGCTTCGATCGGATCGAGGACTGCAAACAGGGCACCCTAAGGGTCTTCCTGAAGTACGATCAGCAGGGCGACCCGGTGATCAGCGATATAACGAGAACGAGCAAGCCAGGCTGCCGGGTGTACGTGGGCGTCGACCATCTGCCGACGGTCCTCGGGGGCATGGGCATTGCGATCGTTTCCACAAGCAAAGGGGTTATCAGCGACCGGGGCTGCCGCGAGAACAAGATCGGCGGCGAGGTCCTGTGTACGGTAAGCTAAGATGAGTCGGATTGGAAAGAAACCGGTTGAGATCCCCAAGGGCGTGAAGGTCGAGCAAAAAGGCCGGCTGGTGAAGATCACCGGGCCCTTGGGTACGCTTGAGATGGACTGTCACCCGCACATCAAGGTGACGGTGGACGATTCGGCGAGCCGGATCGATGTGGTGAACCCGAAGCCGGAGGACCGCGAGGGCAAGCAGCTCCACGGCACGATGCGGGCGCTGTTGGCCAACATGGTCACCGGCGTGAGCAAGGGGTTCGAGCGCAGGATGGAAATCTATGGAACCGGCTACAGCATCAAGGACCAGGGGGGCAAGCTGGTTCTTCAGATCGGTTTCTGCCATCCGGTGGAGTTGGCGATCCCGAAGGGGATCAGCGTGAAGATCGACGTGGCCGCGACGCGAGGCAACGACATTCCCGCGAAGTTTGCGCTGACCGGGATGGACAAGTGCGTTCTCGGTCAGTTTGCGGCCAATATCCGGCGGGTTCGGCCCCCGGAGCCATACAAAGGCAAGGGCATCCGTTACGCGGACGAGCATGTCCAGCGCAAGATGGGTAAGGCGTTCGCCTCAGGCGGGGCATAAGTGAGAAGTCGGCTTTATGAAGAGTGAACAACATAAGAAGGCGGCGTTGCGTCGCAAGCGACACGTGCGAAGGAAGGTCTGTGGAACGCCCGAGCGGCCGCGACTGTCGATTTTCCGGTCGAACCGGCACATCTACGCGCAGATTATCGACGACGTGGGTGGCGTGACGCTGCTGGCGACGAGTACGCAGACGAAGCTGTTGCGCGACCAGGTGGTCGCCGGCGCCAATCGCAAGGCGGCCGAGACCGTTGGCGAGGCGCTGGCAAAGAAGGCCCTGGACATGGGCATCAAGTGCGTGTGTTTCGATCGCAACCGTTACAGGTACCATGGGCGTGTGAAGTCCTTGGCCGATGCGGCCAGAAAGGCCGGCCTGGCCTTTTGACAAGGGCGCTAGGAAACTGGGAGACGACATTGGCTGCAGAACCGGTGAGAAAATCCGAGCATGAAGAGAAGCCGTTGGAAGATACGGTGGTTAAGATCTATCGCTGTGCCAAGGTGGTCAAGGGTGGGCGGCGCTTCAGTTTTGCGGCCCTGGTGGTCGTCGGCGACCGGGCCGGGAATGTGGGCGTTGGCTACGGCAAGGCCAATGAGGTGCCCCTGGCGGTAGAGAAGGGGATGAAAGACGCGAAGAAGTCGATGCACGGCGTGCCGCTGGTCAAGCGGACGATCCCGCACCAGGTGATCGGCCGGTTTGGGGCGACGAAGATCGTCCTTGTTCCGGCCAGCCCGGGTACGGGCGTCATCGCCGGCTCGAGCGCCCGGGCGGTGCTCGAATTTGCCGGCGTTCACGATGTGTTGACGAAGGTGTACGGAAGCACGGCGGCCAAGAATGTGGTGAAAGCCACGCTCAATGGATTGCTGAAGCTGCGCAACAAAGAAACGATTGAAGCGTTACGGGGTGTCAGCATTTCGTAGCGGCCACGATGACCAATTGGGTGATCTAAATGTTGAGTCATGAAATAACTTCTGTCGTAGGCAAACACCAAGGACGCAAACGCGTGGGACGCGGGCGCGGCGCGGGCTCAGGGAAGACGGCCGGCCGCGGGCACAAAGGCAGTCACAGCCGGGCTGGAGCGGGAAGGTTGTCGCTCTATGAAGGCGGACAGATGCCTTTGTTCCGACGCGTGCCGAAGCGCGGGTTTAACAATAAGCAGTTTGCCAGTCGATTTGAAATCGTCAACGTTTCGCAGTTGGAAGCCTTTGAGGACGGCGCGCAGATCGGCGTCGAGCAGCTCTTACGGGCCGGCTTGGTCGACGATCTCCAGAGCAAGGTCAAGATCCTCGGGGACGGCGAGCTGACGAAACGGCTTCTCGTGGCGGCCCATAAGTTCAGCAAGACGGCGGAGCAGAAGATCGTCGGCTGCGGGGGCACGGCGACGAGAGTCGGCGGCAAGGAAACCAAGAGTGTCCGACGCAAGCGCGCCTGAGGACGGGCGAGCTTGGCGACGGCGAAAGGTCCGAAGCAGACAGCGGAGAACAGGTAAGTGATCGGAACGATTGTCAATATCTTTCGGATACGGGATCTGAGGAATAAGATCCTGTTCACGATCGCGCTGCTGATCATCTATCGCGTGGGCTTTCACATCCCGAACCCGGGGTTCGACCACGGTCGGATCGCGGCCGTCTTCGAGACGGGCAGGGATACGGAGAGTCCACTGGGTCGGGCGGCCGAGTACTTGCAGATGTTCACGGGCGGTACGCTCAGCCGAAGCAGTCTGTTCGGACTGGGCATCATGCCCTACATCACGGCCTCGATCATTCTGATGCTGCTGGGGGAGGTGGTCCCGGCGCTGAAGAAACTTCGCCAGGAGGGGCAGACCGGACACAAGAAGATCCAGGAGTACACGCGGTATCTAACGGTGTTGATCTGCGTCGTTCAGTCGGTGATGTATATGAAAATGCTCGGTGGCTACACGTATCCGGGTATGCAGGTCCAGGCCTATATCATGGGCATCATCGGCATGACGGCCGGGACCGTGTTTCTGATGTGGTTGGGTGAGCAGATCGACGAATACGGCATCGGCAACGGGATCAGCTTGATCATCATGGCGGGCATCATTGCCCAAATGCCGTGGGCGATCATGCGGCTGGGCCAACAGGTCGATTTCACGCTGGGCGCTCCGACGGGATCGATCGGGCCGGCCCGAATCCTGTTCTTGGTCGCCTCCTTCGTGTTCGTCGTCGCCGGTGCGATCCTGATCACACAGGGGCAGAGGCGGATTCCGATCCAGCAGGCCAAGCAGATGCGCGGCCGCCGGATGTACGGCGGGCAGCGACATTACCTGCCGTTGCGGGTCAATCATGGTGGCGTCATGCCGATTATCTTCGCGTCGAGTTTCATGATGTTCCCCCCGATCATCGTCCAGCAGATCGCACAGTTCTATCCGCGATCGATGGTTCTGCAGACGATCCTCGGGGCCCTGCGGGGCGACGCCTACACGTACAACGTTCTGTACATGTTGTTGATCTTCCTGTTCGCGTATTTCTGGGTGACGGTGCAGTTCCAGCCTCGGGAGATGGCGAAGAACCTCCGCGATTCGGGGAGCTTCATCCCCGGGCTGCGGCCGGGACGACGCACGGCCGAGTACCTGGAAACGGTGATGACGCGGATCACGTACTTCGGTGCGGCGTTTCTTGCCGTCATTGCGGTAGTGCCGACGTTCCTGACGTATTTCCTCAACATCGACTGGACGATCACGACGTTCATCGGTGGAACGGGTCTGCTGATCGTCGTCAGTGTCTCGCTGGACCTCGTCCAGAAGATCGAGGCCAATCTGCTCATGCGGAGCTACGACGGATTCAGTTCGTCGGGCAGGATTAAAGGGGCGTATGCATGAGAGTCGTACTGTTGGGAGCCCCCGGTGCAGGCAAAGGAACGCACTGCAAAAAGATCGTCGGTCGGTATGGTCTGCTGCACCTGTCCAGCGGGGACATTCTTCGACGGGAGCGCGCCGAGGGAACCGATCTCGGCAAGAAGGCGCAGAGCTATATGGACGCCGGGACCTTGGTTCCCGACGATCTGATCGTCGAAATGATGAGCAAGGCCGTGAAGGCGGCGCCCCGGAGCGGGTTTGTCCTCGACGGCTTTCCGCGCACGGTCTATCAGGCCGAGGCCCTGGATCGGGCCTTGGCAAAGGACGACAGCGGCATCGATGTGGTGATCAATCTCCAGGTCGATGATGCGATCGTGGTCGATCGGATCACGGGTCGGCGGAGCTGCCCGAAGTGCGGCGCGGTCTATCATGTCAGGAACATGCCGCCCAAGGAGGCGGGTGTGTGCGACCATGACGGCGCGGCCCTCGTTCAGCGGCCGGACGATACGGCGGAGGTTGTGAAGAACCGCCTCGCAACGTATTACGAGCAGACCGAGCCGGTGGTGAAGTACTACAAGGCCCAAAGAGACGTCCGTGATGTGCCGGCGGATGGCGATGCCGATGCCGTGGCGGCCGTGCTGTTTGATATTCTGGATGTGCTGAAATAGGTGGCGCCGACCGGGATGCACGGAAGGCGTTTGCCGCGGAAGATGTGAAGTTGGATAGATGGCTGTAACGCTTCGGAGTCGCAAAGAGATCGAGTTGATGCGCCGGGCGGGTGCAGTTGTCGCCAGCGTTCTTTCAAAATTGCAGGAGGTGGCAGAACCGGGCGTCACGACGGCCCAGTTGGACCGCGTGGCGCTGGAGATGGTTGCCGAGGCCGGAGCCGAGGCCCTGTTCAAGGGCGTGCGGAGCCCGCAGGCGCGACAGCCGTTTCCCGGTGCGATCTGTGCGTCCGTCAACGACGAGGTGGTCCATGGGATCCCCTCAGAGACGACTGTCCTTCGGGCGGGCGATCTGCTGAGCGTTGACTTCGGCGTCAGGCTCGGCGGCTACTGCGGTGATTCTGCCACGACGGTGGCGATCGGCGAGATCTCGTCGGACAAGCGAAGGCTGATGGACGCGACGAAAGGAATGCTCGATGTCGCGATTGCGGAAGCCCGGCCTGGGGTCCGGTGGAGCCAGGTCGCTCGAAAGATGCAGCAATACGTCGAGGACGGCGGGTTTTCCGTCGTCCGGGATTTCGTGGGGCACGGCATCGGCACGAAGATGCACGAGGACCCGAAGGTCCCGAACTTCGTGAGCCGCGAACTGCTGGCAGACGATATCTTCCTGACCGAAGGTATGGTTCTGGCGGTCGAACCGATGGTCAATGCGGGCAGCTACCACGTCCGAACGTTGGCCAACGGGTGGACGGTGGTGACGAAGGACGGCAAGTGTTCGGCGCATTTCGAGCACACGCTTGCGATTGTCAAGGGCGGTTGTGACGTCCTGACGGCAAGGGTGTAGCGGCGGTCGGCACGGAAGAAAGGGGGCGGCGTCCGCCCCGACAAATATAGAGATGTAGATGGCGAAGAAAGACGCGATACGGTTACAGGCCAAGGTGATCGAAGCTCTGCCGAACGCGATGTTCAAGGTCGAGTTGGAGGGCGGTCACAAGATCCTGGCCCATGTCTCGGGCAAGATGCGAATGAACTTCATTCGGATCCTGCCGGGAGACATGGTGACCGTGGAGATGTCGCCGTACGACCTCAATCGAGGGCGGATCGTGCTGCGGCATTAGACGTAGGGCCGCCGGTCGGTGGCCCGCCGGGTACGAAAGCCGTCGGAAAGCGTGGAATGGAAGATGAAGGTACGAAGCTCAGTCAAACGCATATGTGAGAATTGCAAGATCGTCCGTCGTCGCGGGGTCGTTCGTGTGATCTGTTCGAACCCCCGGCACAAGCAGCGTCAGGGTTGAGAAGGCGCAGAAGCAACGGACGGCGGACCGACCCGCATCGATTGCAGATGGGTGTTAAAAGGGAGCCAATATGCCGCGTATAGTGGGTATCGATATTCCGGACAACAAGACGATCTGGGTGTCTTTGACGTACATCCCGGGGATAGGTCGGCATACGTCGGAGATGATTCTGAAAGAGGCCCGGATCGAGGTGATGACCAAGGCGAACAAGCTCAGCGAAGACGAGTTGAGTCGGATCACGCAGATCATCGACCGCAACTACGTCGTCGGGGGGCAGCTTCGCCGGCAGGTGGCGCAGAACATCGCCCGGCTGCGGGACATCGCCTGCTATCGCGGGATCCGTCATCGCCGCGGGTTGCCCGTGCGAGGCCAGTGTACGCAGAGCAACGCAAGGACGCGCAAGGGCCCTCGGAAGACCGTGGCGGGCAAGAAGGGCGTCAAGGAAAAGCGCTAATGCATGGCCGACCGTGCCGTCCTGGGACGAGGGGTCGTTGGGGCCGGAACAAGCGAAGCAGAGTTTATCGGTAAGAGATCCAGATGGCAAAGAGTGGAAAACGCAAGGTTCGGAAGAACGTCGTTCGGGCGATCATCCATATCAAGGCGACGTTCAACAATACGCTGATCACGGTCACCGATATGGACGGCGACACGATCTGCACCGGTTCGGCCGGCTGTGTCGGCTTCAAGGGGTCGCGCAAGAGCACGCCCTTTGCGGCGCAGCAGGCGGCGCAGCGGTGTGCGAGCACCGCCATGCGAAACGGGGTGCGCGAGGTCGAGATCAAGGTCAAGGGGCCGGGGTCCGGTCGCGAGTCGGCGATCTCGGCGCTCCAGGGCGCCGGCCTTCGCATCGCATCGATCGAAGACGTCACTCCGCTGCCGCACAACGGATGTCGACCGCCGAAACGCAGACGGGTATAGGCTAAGGCTCCAGAAGACTCTACAGGAGATTGATTGATATGGGACGTTATCTCGGTCCATCGTGCAAGCAATGCCGCCGCGAGGGGATGAAGCTGTTCCTCAAGGGGCTCAAGTGTGAAACCGCCAAGTGCCAGGTTGAACGCCGACAGCGGAATTTGGCGCCGGGCATGCACGGGTGGCGCCGGTCACGATTGAGCGAATACGGGGTTCGCCTTCGGGAAAAGCAGAAAGTCAAGAGGTATTACGGCCTCTATGAGCAGCAATTCATGCGGTACTTCCACGAGGCCGAACGCCTCAAGGGCAACACCGGGGAAAATCTGCTGCAACTGCTGGAACGACGGTTGGACAACGTGGTGTACAAGCTGAATTTTGCGCCGTCTCGCAAGGGGGCTCGACAACTGATCGCCCACGGTCACATCTACGTCAACGGGCGGAAGGTGGACGTGAGTGATTACACGACCAAGGTGGGCGATCGGATCGAGGTGAAGGACTCTGAAAGAAGCCGCAAAGAAGTGAAACAGCAACTCGAGAGCAATCCGAACTTTACGACCCAGACGTGGCTCCAGTTGGACCGCGAGAAGCCGGCGGCTACCATTGTGGCCCTGCCGAGCAGGGAAGATGTGCAGATCCCTGTCGAAGAGCAACTGGTCGTCGAAATCTGTTCGCGATAGGCTCGGAGGTGGAAGATGCGGAATGGGGTGGCCCGGAAATCGGGATTCGGTTCTGCATGGTGCTGTGCAGTGTACGGACGAAAGTTTAGATCGGAGGCCTACATATGCGAGTGACATGGCGTGGGTTAGAATTGCCGACTCGTGTTGAAAAGGACAGCGTCATCTCGACGGACAAGTACGGGCGGTTCTACATCGAGCCGTTCGAACGGGGGTTCGGTACGACCGTCGGGAACAGTCTGAGGCGCGTGTTGCTCTCGTCGCTTGAAGGCAGTGCGGTCACCTCGATCAAGATCAGTGGAGTGGATCATGAGTTCACCTCCGTCGCCGGTGTGATGGAGGATGCCACGGACATCGTGTTGAACGTCAAGAGTCTGGTTATCCGTTTGCAGGGGGACGGGCCGAAGACGATGAAGGTTTCGGCGGACAAGGTGGGGGTCGTCACGGCGGCGGACATCGTGGCCGATCCGGCGATCGAGGTCTTCAGCAAGGACACGGTCCTGGCCACGCTCACGGAGAACATTCACTTCGAGATGGAAATGGTGGTCGAGAACGGACGCGGATACGTGCCGGTTTCGGAACGAATCGCCGATGCGGACCGGTTCGATCAGGAGATCGGCCTGATTCACCTCGATGCGGTGTATTCGCCGGTGACGCGCGTCCGGTACACGACGGAGAATACCCGCGTCGGCCAGCGCACGAACTATGACCGTCTCATCATGGAGATCTGGACCAACGGCACCGTCGCGCCGGACATGGCGCTGGTGGAAGCGGCCAAAATCCTTCGCAAGCACATCAATCCGTTCGTCCAGTACTTCGAGGTGGGTGAGGAGACGGTGGCAGGCGAGATGGCGCCCGAGGAACCCGAGGTGGCTGTCGATGAGGAATTGGAGGCCAAGCTCAATACGCCGATCCAGGAGCTGGAACTGTCGGTTCGAGCCAGCAATTGTCTGGAGTCGGCCAAGATCGAGACCGTGCGGGAATTGGTGGCGATGAATGAAGCGGACCTGCTGAAGATTCGCAGTTTCGGCAAGACATCGCTCCGCGAAATCAAACGAAAACTCGCCGACATCGGTTTGTCGCTGGGGTTGAAGGACGGAGGACAATAGACCTCCGGGCCGGTCCACGAGAGCGGTCTGAAACTATCGAGAAGAGGAACGTTGGCATATGCGTCATCGAGTTGCAGGACGTCGGTTGGGCAGGACGAGCGAGCATCGTCTGGCGTTGCGCCGGAATCTGGCTCAGTCGCTGTTCGAGCATGAAACGATCTCGACCACGATCGAGAAAGCCAAAGAGATCAAGCCGTTCGTGGAGAAGCTGATCACGTTGGCGAAGAAGGGCAAGCTCGAGCATCGTCGCCGTGCCATCGCCTTGCTCGGCAACCGCGCTATCCTCGATATCGAGGACGGTAAGAGCACGAAGAAGGGGACGGTGGTCGGCAAGTTGTTCAGCGAGCTTGGCCCGCGGTATCTTGAACGGCCAGGCGGGTACACGAGGATCATCCGTTTGTCGTTGCGCCGCTTGGGCGACAATGGGGAACTCGTTTTGCTCCAGCTCCTGGGCCAGGATGAGCCGATCAGGAAAGAGCGCAAGGCTTCGACGAAGAGAGGCAAGGGCAAGAAGACCGCCGCACCAGCCAAGCCCAGAAAGACGGCCAAAGCGGCTTCTGCAGACGAGCCTCAGGGCCCTGTGGAGTCGGCCGAGTCGGAGGCGACCAAGTCGCCGGAGGCTGCCGAGGACAAGCAGTAATCCAGTCGGACCGCGTGCAGGATCGAGCGAACATGGATGATTGCGTCTTCTGCAGGATGGTCGCCGGAGAGATTCCGGTAGTCAAAGTCTACGAGGATGAGGTTGTATTGGCCTTCCTCGATATTGCGCCGGTCAGCGATGGGCATACGCTGGTGATCCCAAAGGCACACTGTGCTAGGGTGCACGAATCGGATCCCCAGATCCTGGCGAACGTATGGTCGCGTCTCGGGCGGATCGCCGGGGCGGTTGCGGCGGCGATGGACGCGGATGGCTACAACGTGCTGTGCAACAACGGCCGGGCGGCAGGCCAGGTCGTCGATCATCTGCATTTTCACATCATACCGCGGAGAACGGATGACGGCATGTTCTCGCGGTGGCCGGCCTATCGGTACAAGGAAGGCCGAATCGTCGAGATCGCAGAAAAGATTCGCAAAAGTCTGATCTGAACCGATCTTGTGCTTGATCTGCCCGGAGATTTGTGGTAGTCTTCCGGCACGTGAGGATTCGGTGAACCAAGTCGAGATCCGAGCGTAAACGTGATGAAATTGGCCGCGGGGTAGAGCAGTCTGGTAGCTCGTCGGGCCCATAACCCGGAGGTCGGAGGTTCGAATCCTCCCCCCGCTATTATGGATAAGTCTAGCAGGAACAGACACTTGCGTCGGTTCCTGCTTTTTTTATGCACGGCTGTTTGGACGCGAATGTAGCCAGATTGTCGTAGGGTGCATAAGGTCGTCAGGCCCTAAGCCAAGTGGTTTCAGCCTGTTAGCTCTGAAGCCGGGACGAGAGATGGGGCGGCAAGAGCGGGAGGAGCAGGGGGGCCGGCGTTGAAAGTGATTCCTGTTGGGCAGATCTGATGCAGACTATGCACCTCGGCGCGCGCTGCCTCCGCAAACACGTCCGGCAGGGGGGACATCATGCCGCTTTGTGGTGATACGATTTTAGCAGTCCGCCCAGACGCTCAATGCAGATGATTTCGCCCTGGTTCCCTTCATACTGCGGCTCTATGATCCGGTTGATGCCCTGGTGAATCCTCTCATGATGATACCGGAGATACTCGGTCAGGACGTACCGCAGTTGCTCTTCGGAGAAGAGGATGAGATGATCGAGAGCTTCTTCTCTGACGGATCGCACGAAGCGTTCCGCGTGGGAATTCAAATTCGGACTACGCGGGGGCAGTTTCTCCTGCTGCTCCTTCAGGACTCCGACCTGTTCTTTGAGGTAGTCGATTGCCTTCCAGAGTTCCTTGTCCACGCAGTAGGCGAGGCACGTCACGAGTGTAAGCCAGAGGTTTTCTTTCATAGTCCCGACAGGCTAATGGACCAAGGTGTAGGAGGCAAACGATTTCGTCTGACCGGGGCGCAACGTCGGTCGGCATATGCACTTATGATCGGATAATATTTGCACCCTACGGGATTTCTCAAGCTGAAATGTGGTGTCTGTGTGCATTTCGTTCGTCTAATTCGTATTGTTGCAGTATATATGCCTTTTTCTGTGGACATGATCGCAGAATTATTCGATAATATCGAATAATGACACGCAATAATCCATCGCAGATGACACCAGCGTTGCAGCTTGTCCAGAAACTGGCCGCAGAGGGGTATCGCATCTTCTCAACCGAGGATGTGCGTGGGATGGCCCCGGAAGTCGGACTATCGGCGGGGTATGTGGTCCAGGCTCTCCATCACCTCGTGCGGACAGGCTGGCTGGTACGCCTACGCAAGGGCCTCTATACCCTCTCTTCGGCGGTTCCCGGCATATCACCAGCTCATGAGTTTGAGGTGGCCATGGCCCTGGTAAACCCCGCCGCAATCAGTCACTTCTCTGCTATGCATCACTATGAATTGACTGATCAGATACCGCACCACGTGTTCGTCACGACCACGTCGGGCCAATCCGCGCCGCGCGGCGCCGGAGCGGGATACCGTGTAGGCGACACCACCTACCAGTTCATTCGCATGAGGCCAGAGCGGTTCTTTGGTACGGAGACGGTATGGCTGGGTGAAGCGCGGGTCACCTTCACGGATATGGCTCGAACGTTGATTGATGGACTTACGATGCCGCAGTACTGTGGTGGCATCGCCGAAGTCATGCATGGGTTCGAGATGGCCCGAGACCGGCTCCCCTTGGGCCAGATGATCGACTACGCAATGCGGCTCGATCATGCCACAGTCAAGCGATTGGGCTGGGTGCTGGAGCAGACAGGATTCGAACGCTCCGCGTTGAGCGTGCTGCAGGAGGTAGGGGTAACCGGGTACACCAAACTCGATGCGAGCGGTTCGCGCGAAGGGCCATATAATCGAACTTGGATGATTCAGGAAAACCTCAGCGGAAAGGTCCACCCATGAGGCCCTTACGCGTACGATTGGAGCAGGCAAGAAAAGACACCGGCATGGGATGGGCGGTCCTGGAGCGTGACTACCTGTTGTCCTGGATTCTCGCGGCCATCGGGGATTATGAACCGTTGCGGGAGACACTGGTTTTCAAAGGCGGAACGGCACTGAAGAAATGCTATTTTGGCGATTACAGATTCTCGGAAGACCTGGACTTCTCTGGCCTGCCAGGGGTGCCCTTGGGCCAGGAAATGGAAGCTGCAATCGATGCGGTGTGCCAAAGGGCTGCCACGATGATCGATGAATACGCTCCTGTGAAGATTCAATGGGAGCGTTACACAGAAAGAGATCCGCACCCCGGTGGGCAGGAGGCTTTTGCCATAAGGGCCCAATTGCCTTGGCAAAGACAACCCCAGACACGGGCCATCGTAGAGATTGCCGTGGACGAGAAGGTCTTACGCCCCCCATGCCGCCGGGCGGCCATTCACGACTACGGCGAACCCATCGAGGTGGAGTTGCAGGTCTATACTCTTGAGGAGATCATCGCCGAAAAGTTGCGGGCGATTCTCCAGCACCAGGAGAAACTCGAAGAACGGGGCTGGGCTCGGTCCCGAGCGCGCGACTACTATGATATCTGGCGTATACTGGGAGCCTATCAGGACCGTCTGGATTTGACCGGTTTCGCGCAGCTTCTGCGAGAGAAATGTGAGATTCGCAATGTTGCTTTTCAGGCTGCAGGGGATTTCTTCGGTGCCAAGATGCTGGCGTATGTTGAGAGGACATGGGACCAGTGGTTGGGCAATCTGGTTCCGCATCTGCCAACGTTTGAGACGGTGATGGGTCAGCTTCGTCCTCAGATCGTGAGCATGCTCACGAATGGCTGAGGGTTTGGCGGGATGTCCACTGATAGCAAAGTGGCGGGTGGCGACGTGAAATGACAGGGCGCACGGCAGGAGGATCGATCGTAAGGTGCATAAACTCATGCGGGCCTTGGGCGAGCCATTTCAAAGAACTGATGGCCGACTCTCGGTCGCAAATCGGGCGATAGGATGTCACTTGACGTGCAACTAAGATGCAACTAAACTTGTGCGCATCATGATCATCATGATCAACATGACGATTTGAAATTGTGTCCCTAAAGTGTTGTCGTTTCTATAAGTTATTGAAAATGCGGGACTTCGGGAAATGCGGCTCGTTTGGCCCATAACCCGGAGGTCGGAGGTTCGAATCCTCCCCCCGCTATTATGGATAAGTCTAGCAGGAACAGGCACTTGTGTCGGTTCCTGCTTTTTTTATGCACGGCTGTTTGGACGC
>JAAYBA010000196.1 GCA_012719085.1 Planctomycetota bacterium | reverse complement strand
GGGCCGTAGGGGGTGAAGGAGGTCTTGCTCGTGAGCCAGAGTCCCATCGCCAGTGTGATGGCGGTTCCGGAGAAGATGGAGATCATGATGGCGATCTGGTACTTGATGGCGATGGCGGGGCTGGCGCCGCCGAGGATGACGCCGGTCATCATGCCGGGCAGCGAGACCAGACCGATGGTGGTCATCGACGCCACCGTCGGCGCCAGGGCCGCTTGGCAGGCCTTCTGCGCGTAGGGTCGCGTCGCCTCGTGGAGCAGGGCCCCCTGGGCCAGACTCTGGAGGAAGGCCTTTTCGCCCGTTCGGATGCTCTCATAGAAGGTGCGGACGCCGACGATGTCGGCGCGGAGGCAGTTGCCGAGGATCATGCCGCCGATGGGGATGGCGTACTGGGCGTCGAGCAGGTTGTCCCGCCGGAGGATCAGGCCGACGAACAACATCAGGGGGACCGCGGTGCCCGCCAGCAATGCACCGGATAGCGGCAGGGCGATTCGGCTGAGCTTCAACGAGCACGACCGTACGATCGATATATCCGCGACCGTCACCATCACCAGCAGCCACGCGGCGTTGAGCCACAGATTGTTGAGCCGGAAGACCACCTGGAGATAGAGGCCCACGAAGATGAGCTGCAACGTCATGCGCACGACCGACACGACGGTTTCGCCGATCATCGGGATGCGATACCACAGCATGATCGCCAATGGGAAAGCCAGCAGCAGATAGGCCGCTGCCAGGTGTCCGGCGCCGATCTCGACGACCTGATTCATGCGGCCCCTCCCTGCATCTCGACGATCAGGTCGGCGAAGGGATACGACTCTGCATCATGGGCGACGAACAGTATGGTCGCCTCCGTGCGCAAGCGGAAACACTCAATGACCTTCCGCTTGCTCGCCGGGTCCAGGGCCGACGTCACTTCGTCGAGCAGGAAGATGTCGCGGTCGAGCAGCAGGGCCGAGACCAACGCGACCCTCTGCTTTTCACCGCCCGACAGATCGCCGACTTCCTTGTCGAGCAAGCCTCGGGCCAGTCCGAAGGCATCGAACAACTCCGGGACACGGGCGAGGTTGCCGCGCAGTGCGGTGTTGGCATGGTAGTGAAACGGTCGTTCGAGAATGCCGCGGACGATGCCGGCTCCAAGGTCGGGTTCCTGGCCGACGTAGGCGATGAGCTGTCGGAGTTTCCAGACGCTTTCCGCCGTGAGGGTCTGGCCGGCGATGTGGATCGAACCGGCCTGCGGGACCACGAACCCGAGCAGACAGCGCAGGACGGTGGACTTGCCGCAACCCGACGGACCGGTCAGCAAGGCCTTCCGGCCCGCCTCCAGACCGAGCGAGAAGTCCTGCAGGATTATTTGTCCGTTGAGCCGAACGGTCACGTCCCTGATTTCGAGTGTGTCGGGCCGATCCATCGGTTTCCCGGTCTACTGCTCGGCGCGCGCCAGGGCCTTCTCCAGGGCGTCGAAACCGGCATTCCATTCATCGAGCCGGGTGACGTTCTTCTTCGCAGCGATCTCCATGAAACGATCGTAGGCGCTACGGATCGACTCCGGCATGGGCCATTCGGCGTTGGCGGCCTTGGCGGCCTCACGCAACTCGGTCCATCGCATCATGAAGGTGTACATCACCGGCAACTGGGCCACCTGAACGCGGAATCGCAGTTCGGGGTTGTCCTTGACCTGTTCCTCTGCGGCCAGCAGGTAGATCCTCGCCTTCGTCAGCGTCTCGAAATTCAGGTACTTGGCCGTGTGCTTCTCGAAGCAGCCGAGCCAGTCGCCGCTTTCCTCGACGGCGTCGTGCATGGTGGCCAAGTACTTGTTGATATAGGGGGCGGCCGGGCCGTAGTAGCCTTCGACGAACTCGTTGACGAGCTGATCGCCGTTGCGGCTGGGATCCCATAGCAGCTTGGCCAGAACCCACGCCCGCAGTTCCGCCATCTCGGCACCGCTGGTGGTGTAGGCGCCCTGCTCGAAGATGCCCTTAACGCTGTGATCGACGAAGAACTTCACGTTGGGCCCGAGCACGCGCAGATTGGGATGCGGCATGATGTGGTGGCGGAAGTTCGTCGTGTAGTCCCAGATGTAGAGCCGGTCGCAGATCTGCGACCAGCCGACGATGTCGTCGCGGAAGGGCTTGTTTCGTTCGTCGGCCAGCGGTTTGCTGAACGAGCACTCGATGCTGCATAGCCGGACGATGACGTTGGGACGCGGCTTAACGTGCTTCGGGGGCTTGCGCGTGTATTGGTAGGCCAGCGTGCTGATCGCAACGTGGGGGAACTCCTCTTCGATGTCGGCGGCCACCGCGTTGACGAAGCGCAGCATCAGGCCGGCGGGGCTTCCCTCCTCCTCTTCGACGGCCTTGCACGCGGCGCACTGGCAGTTGCCGTACCAGTCGTTCTGCGAGACCGAGGCGATGGTCGCCGCGGGGTTCTTGCGCAACTGCTCCCGCAGGTTCTTGACGAGTTCCTTGCGCATGTCCTCGTTGGTCAGGCAGAGCTGGGCGCGTTCGTGTTTGCGCTGGCCGTCGATCTCGCTGAACCACTCCGGATGGTCGGCGAAGTACTTCTCCGGCGGGATCAGCGGGAAGAACGTGTGTACGAAACCCTCGTAGATGTGCTTGCCGCCGTGCTCGGCCCGGAGCCGATGGCCCTGTCCGTTGCACCTGTTTCGCGCGGCCCAGTCGCCATCGAAGGCGTCGAACCAGTAGGGCTCGCGGTATTCGAGGACCGGGACGTAGCGGACGTCGATGTCGTTCAGGACGACGGTGGGCTTCGATGGGATGGTGCTCTCGGTGGACGACCACCACCGGCAGCCGAGGTGGTCTTCGAGAAACGTGTAGACTGCGTACAGCGTCCCTCGCGGCCGGCCGCCGGCCAGGATCAGTCCGTTCGGAACCGTTCGGATCACAATTCCCTCATCGCCCAGCCCGTCAGTCGAGAAGTCGCTCTGCGCGATCGCGGCGGCCTGCGGCCCGACATAGATGTTGGCGGTGGCTTGGTTTGGTTCTCCGGCAACGGCGAACGGAGCGCTGCTGATCTGCGCCAGAAAGGTCGCCAACTCGGTGGCGGCGTGTTTCTCCGCCGGCGGTGAGTCGGCAGCCACCACGATGGTCGCCTTGACTTGGCCGTTCTCCGAGAGCGTCACAGCCGCCGGGCTCCAGGTTGCCAGCAGGCCGACGATAACGCAAAGCCAGGCAATCGATGTCTTCGGAATCATCTGTCAAACCCTCCAGAAGGCGTTCGTTCGCTCATGTCGCATAGCTGTGCAGTCCTGGGAACAAACGGGACAGGTTGACCCACAGCAGCGTGATTATGATAACAGCCATTCCCGCAATTGCCCACAGGCTATTGAGACGCGGGTGTTTTTTCCCGAACATGTGCCGCCAGTGGAAGTACCCCGCATAGACCAGCCACGAGGCGAGCGACCAGAGCTCTTTCGGGTCCCAGCCCCAGTAGTCGCCCCAGGCCCGTTTGCCCCAGATGCTGCCCAGGATCAGGCCCAGCGTCAGCAGGGGAAAGCCCAGGGCGATCAGCTCGTACGTCGCCTGTTCGAAGGGCAGGATCTTACCTGATATGGGCTGGCTGGTGGTTGCGAGCTGGATGGCCGCCCGTGCGGCGGCCATGGCCATGAAGATGTAGCCGAGCATGTAGACCGCCACGTGGGGGACGAACAGCCAGCTTTGCAGGGCCGGGGGCAGATGCTGCTGTTCGGCGTGGAATACGAAACCCGCTGGGAACAGCACGATCGCCGCGATCAGCATGTCGGCCCACTGACCGCCGATCCGCAGACCCCTGCGGGCCAGGAGCGAGATCGGATAGCAGACCAGGCCCAGGCAGAGGAACACCTCGAAGAGGTTCTGCAGCGGGACGTGGCGGCCATCGACCCAGCGGTAGAGGTACGACACCAGGCTGATGCAGAAGCCGAGGGTGAAGAACCACTGCCCGGCCGTCCTGCGGCGCGCAACGGTGGAGACGAACGCGGCGAGAAACGCGGCGATGGTCAGATAGATCAGAAGGCCCTGGAGGGTGTATTTGATCGCCATGTGCGTTCCTGCTATCGGTTCCCGTCACGTTCATTCGAGCGGCGGTTGCGCAAGGCCGAGCGGAGCGGGCGGCCCCCAAAATGCCAGACGATGCCCACCATCAACATGGCATAGCCGCTGTAGACGATCCTCAGCCCGGAGTCGGCGACCACCATCAGGATCGTGTAGTCGCCGAGTTGATTCTGCCCGTATTTGTGCTGGTAGAAGTGATACCCGCCGTAGTACAGGGGGTGATTGACCTCGATTTCCTTGCTCGTGACGACTTCGTTGTCTCGAACCACCTCCAGCTCGCTGATGTAGTCGCGGACGCTCTGCGTGTAGGTCAGGGCCAACGGGTCGTTGGGGTTGTTATGTCCGGCTCGCTGGAGGAAGACGTATCGTTT
>JAAYBA010000195.1 GCA_012719085.1 Planctomycetota bacterium | reverse complement strand
GGATCATAATACTCCACGTTCTCGTGATAGCCCTGGAGTTCGTCAGCGGAGCTGTAGACACGGTTCTCGAAGTCGACCGGGATGCGGTTTCCATTCTCGTCGAAGACCGGGTTGCCGTCCGTATCCGTGAGGCAGAGATCTTCGTCGATCGTGCCGATGGTGTCGGCGAGGGCGTTGCCCTCGGCGTCGTAGACGGTCTGGCCAAAGCTGAACAGGGGATTGCCATTGCCGTCGAGGGTCTCCAGATCGTAGTGATAGGAGCCGAGACTGTCCTTCTGGATCACGGTGTTGACCTTGCCGAGGATGCTGGTCTCGCTGGTGGTATTGAACGGAGAAACATACTTGTTGTTCCAGGTGCTGAAGATGTCGCCGTAGATGGTGGTATCCCCGGTCAGCCACATGCGACCTCGCCCCGCCATCGCATAGTGCAAGATCTCGCGATCCTTCGTGATGCTCATCGTAATCCCGACCGTTCGAGTGGCCCCGTTATGGGACCCTGTCGACTGAAGCACAATGGTTTTCGGGTCGGCTGCATCACGGCAGAACCGGACGGCGAACGTGGCGTCCGAACCGTTGAGCGTCATCCCTTCTATCGTCAGCTCGTTGGCGTCATAGGCTACCGTTTTACCGTCCAGGCCCTGAGCGGCAACGTGCGCACACAGATCGCTCCACACCTTCTCGGCTTGGGTGTCGCTGACGTAATTGAGATTGGTCTGGTCCAGAAGGACGGTGTTGACCAGGTACCTTCCGCAATCGAGACCGGACTGGGCCGCGTAGAGCGAGGTGTTCACCCTGTGCTGGTTGGAGGCCACCTGGACATTGGACCCCGACAGTGTGGCGAAAGATACCGCCAACGCGGAGAAGACCAGGACAAAGAGCATTGACAGGATCAGTGCGGTTCCTTTGGCCCTGTGTTTGGATTTGCATGCCGTAGACATTTGTCCCCCCCCGGAGATGTCTTACTGAGACGATGTTGCCGCACTTCTATGATCCATCTTAACTATAGAAACCAAAGCGGCACGTGCCAAATAAAGGAGGGCCGGCCGGAGGCGAATTCTCCGTGCGGTGGGGAGTGTTCGGGCCGATCGCGGGCACAGACCAGGCCGCATCCCGCCATCGCGCAGCTGGACGACGGGGCTGCGGCGCGACCTGTAAGCGGTCATAGGTACTCGTGGTAGCTGCTGGGCATGAACTCCAGGGTTGTCTGAGGCTCAAAGCCGGCCGGGATCTTGTCGCGACCCGAGCGGTTGAAGACAAGGTCCGTATTGCCCGCCAGTTCCATGCGGTCGTCGGAGTAGTTGATGATCGAACCGTTGATCGTCCCGCCGGCATGGCCGTAGAACTGGACCCCGCTGGCGGCGATGACCCCGTTGATCATGCTGGCGTTGCCGCCGAACGACACACTGAACCCTGGCGCGACAATGAAGGTCCCGGTTTGCTCCGTTAGCTCGCCGAAGTCTTCAGCGGACAGTGTGGAGACATCGTTGCTGATCACGGTCCCGCCGAAATCGAGGTGGTTCAGCTCCGAGGGGACCTCCAATTGCCCCTCGGCCACGATGATGCCGTTGACCGTGGCGTTGCCCACGAAACGGACGGTGTTCGGCTGGCGGATGTACATGACCCCGTTGATCGTCGTATTGCCCGTGAACTGGGGATTGGTGTCGGCCGGGATTTCGATGTTGGTCAGCGTTGTATTCGAGGTGGGATCGCCGGACTGGAAGGTGGTCGTGACATACCCCAGAAACTCGGAAGGATTGGGAACGGGGAACGCGCAGGCATCGGCGCCGATCGTGATGAACGCAATGGCGTCGGAGCCTTTGGCTCCAAAGACGGAACTGCTGTTGGCGATGTCAACATTGGCGGTGCTGTTGGCGATGGTTACCTTGCCCGCGACAGAGGATTTTCCGATCATTTCGAGGGCCAGATTGCTGCTAAAGCTCTCGATGTAGATATCGGCCCAGAATGCCTCGTTGAAGGTCTCGATATCCACGTTGCCCTGGGTCATCAGGGGGCCCCGAGTGGCGATGCCGTAGTCGAAGATCGGGTTGCCGGTTTCCTTGAAAAGGCAACTGAAGCCGACTCGTTTGGCGGCTTGGCCGCTGCTGCCCGTCACCGTGACGTCGATGGCGTCATAATCCGGCGTGCCATCGGTATGGCTTCCGTAGGTGACTGTCGCACCAAAGCTCTGGCTGGTCGCCGAATTGAGGACGACAGGGGCCAGCGTCACCGCATTGGCGCTATAAGAAACGCTGAGGTTTGACGCGTCGGCGAACTGCTCCTCTAAATGATGAAAGAGAGCTTCCAGCCGGCCAGCCGGGGCGCCTGCGGCGATGCTGACGTCCTTCAGATAATACCGAAGGACCTCGATGCCCGAATGCGCGCTGGCCAGCGCCCAGCCTCCTTGACGCTGGTTGTGCGCGACCTGGACGTTGGCGCCCGAAATCGTCGCCATCGCGACAGCCAGCGACGAGAGCACGGCGAGAAAGAGAAGAGACAGAACCAGCGCAGAACCATGCCGGCACGCGCAGCGAATCTTTGACCGTGTCATGTGCTACCCCCTTTGCGCTCTTGTTGGGCACAACAGCGCGCCGTAGCACCTTTACGAAGCTATAGAAAAGCATAAAGAGTGAGGGAGCAAAGGCCAAACAACATGATCCAAAGAACCAGCAAGGAGCACCTGACGAGGGCAATACGAGAGGCCTGCGGGACGGCTGTGCCGTTTGCTATGTGTCCTGACGCTCGGCAAAGTAGCTGCTGCGGGCGAAGGGCGAAGACTGGATCCACGAGAACCCGACCTGCCTCGCCTGATCGGCCCACCATTCGAACTTCTCCGGCCGGATATAGTCGATCACTTCGAGAGAATCCCCCGAGGGTTTGAGGTACTGTCCGATCGTGATGCGCCGGCACCCGACGGCCTGCAGGTCGCGCAGGACCTGCCTCACTTCAGCGTCGGTCTCGCCCAGACCGAGCATGATCGACGATTTCGTAGGGATACCGGGATAGCGCCGGCCAGCCATCTCCAGCAGGCCCAGGGAGAGGCGGTAGTTGCCGCCGGAGCGGGCCTTTGGATAGAGCGATGGCACCGTCTCGACATTGTGAGCGAACACGAACGGCAGCACCTCCGCCAGGATCTCCAGCGCCTCGGACTGATTGTCGCGGAAGTCCGGCGTGAGAATCTCGAATCGCACGGAAGGGCACTGCTTTCGGACTTCGGCGATGCAGTCGCGGAAGTGTCCGGCGCCTCCGTCGGGCAGGTCGTCCCTGTTGACGCTGGTCATCACGAGGTATTTCAGGCCCATCTGCTGGACCATCCGCGCCAGCCTCGCCGGTTCGGTGGGGTCCGGCGGCTCCGGCTTGCCCGTGCCCACCGAGCAGAACCTGCAGTTGCGCGTGCAGATGTTGCCGAGAATCAGGACGGTCGCCGTGCCCCGGCCCCAGCATTCACCCTTGTTGGGGCAATTCGCGTGGCTGCAAATCGTTTCGATGTGCAGCGATTCCAGTGTTTTTTCGGTGTGCTGAAAGCTGTGGCTGGCCGGCCAGGGCCTTCGCAGCCAGGGGGGCAGACGTCTGGCGTTTGTGGTCATGGTCTCTTCCCATCCAGGTAATGCCGCAGCAGTCGTGCCAGTTCTGTTTTGATCGGGCCAATATCGCAGGGCCGGCCGGTTTCCTTCTCGACCGAGGTCATCTCGACGCCGTCAAGGCCGCACGGAACCATCGCATCGAAGATGTCCAGGTCGTTGCAGACGTTGATGGCCATGCCGTGATACGTCACGAATCGGCTGACGCGCACGCCGATCGAGGCGATCTTCTTACACCCGACCCAAAGGCCCGGATACCCCTCTCGCCGTTCGGCGGCAACGCCCGCCCCTGCGAGTAGATGGATGCCGATCGCTTCGAGCGTTCGGACATATTCGGTGACGCCCAG
>JAAYBA010000194.1 GCA_012719085.1 Planctomycetota bacterium | reverse complement strand
GCGTGCAACACGCCCGGCTTGGCGATCTTCAGCGTCGCGGTCGCCTCGTGATGGGCGTACACCGGGCCCTGGTTCGGCCCTTCGGCCGATTCGCCGTGCGCGTTGAACTCGATGTGGGCGACCTCGTGGGCGAACTTGCCGCCCTCGTCGTGGTAGTACAGGGTAATCCAGCGAATGTGATGCTCGGTCGTGTTCGGGTGGGCCACTTCCTTGCCCAGCGTGACCTTCACCTGGAAGATGTCATTGGCCTTGACCGATTCCGGGCACTCGATCGCGGGCACGTGCTTTTCCTTCTTCCAGTCCGCTTTCTGGATGTGTTCGCCAAGATTCCCCATCGCTGCTGCTCCTTTGTTGTAGTTTCCATTTTTGGGCCGGACAGGCTACAGCGGTAGGATGGGCTTTAGCCCATGCTGTAGCTTCACCTCGCGCCAAGCCATATCGCACAACGTACGCTCGCCCGCCGTTCAGGGTTTGCCGTTTCCCAGATACTTGGACACGATCTGGCTGTTCCACGCCAGTTGGGCCCCGATATCCTCGCCGGCGGCGATCATCAGGGCCTCGGTGACCTCTTCCCTTGTCGCTCCGGCCTCGAGCGCGCCTCGAACGTGCTGTTCGGCATCGTACGCCGAGCGTGACGCGCATGCCATCACGAGCATGAGCAGTTCCTTTGTTCTTCTGTCGAGGACCCCGCCCTTCTCGCATCTCCGGCGGAATTCCACAAACGCCTGTCCGATCTCCGGGGCGTTCAATACGAACCACGGCGTCGTTTTCGTTGCGTTCATTGCCTGACTCCTCGCGACCCTGCTTGCCCAAGCGGCCGGATGGGCCTTCGCCCATGCGGCGGATGATATGGTATGGGCTCGAGCCCATCCGGCAGCTCGATGGTAGATCGGCGTGCGGTCGGGTGGAATCGGGGGATTTGCTTGATTTCCGTCAGCGAAACCCGCAGGGACCGGCCGGATCGAGCAAAAACCTCTATCGCCCATCGTGACGGCGGGAGTATAAACAGATACAGGATCGATCGATGAGTCCGGCCGGGGCAAGGAGACCGAGCAATGTTGCGGAGTATCAAGGGCTTACGAGGTTTCACCATCGAGGCGGCCGATGGCCACATGGGCAAGGTCCACGACCTGCTGTTCGACGGGCGGACCTGGGCGGTGCGGTACCTGGTCGTCGATACAGGTTCGTGGCTGCCCGGACGCAAGGTGCTGATCGCGGCTTCCGCACTGGGCCGGCCCCGCTGGGCCGAGCATCTCTTTCCCGTGGCCCTGACCACCGAGCAGGTCCGCCACGCCCCGGACATCGACACCGACAAACCTGTCTCCCGCCAGCGCGAGATCGAGCTGCACGCCTATTACGATTGGATTCCCTACTGGGGGATGGGCCATGATGGGGTCGGCGCCATGCCCGTCCCGACGCCCGTCGATCGCAAGACGGTCGAGGAGACAGCCCAGGGCGACCCCAACCTGCAGAGCGCCCGCGAGGTGACGGGCTATCACATCGGCGCCCAGGACGGCGAGATCGGCCACGTCGAGGACTTTCTCGTCGGCGACGGCGACTGGGTCATTCGCTATCTTGTCGTCGATACCCGGAACTGGCTGCCCGGACGCAAGGTGCTCATCTCGCCCAAGTGGGTCCGCCAGATCAGTTGGGAGCAGCGTGAGGTGTGGGTCGATGTCTCCCGTGAGAAGATCCGGCACAGCCCGC
>JAAYBA010000193.1 GCA_012719085.1 Planctomycetota bacterium | reverse complement strand
GCAGCGGGCGCGACAGGCCTTTTGCTTTGAATCGCCTGCGGTTTGCCGCTATGGTGGGGCACAAATGGGGTTGGCATGCGTATGCCTCGGCAGGCACGTTGCACGCGGGTCGGCAGAGGGGCCGATGGTGAGCCATCTTGGTGGAGAAGGATTCATGACGAGCGCAAGACGGGGTGTTTTCAGTGTGATGGTCGTTCTTCTGTGTCTTTCGGCGGGCCTGGCGGGCCAATGGCCCAACTGGCGCGGGCCGCACTTCGACGGCTCGGCCGACGAGCGGGACCTGCCTCAGTCATGGACCGACACGGAGAATGTCCTGTGGACCGCGCCGCTTCCGGGCCCGGCGGCCTCGACCCCGGCGATCTGGGACGGCAAGGTCTTCGTCAGCTCGGAGGTCAAGGACAGCGACGATCTGCTGGCCCTGTGCTTCGACGCGCAAACGGGCCGGCAATTGTGGTCCACGACGGTGGCCCGGTCGGACCGCAACTTCCCCCGCAACAACCTGGCGACGGCGTCGCCGACGACGGACGGCCGGGGCGTGTTTTTCCTCTACGGCTCGGGCGACCTGGCGGCCCTCGACTTCGACGGCAACATCGTCTGGTCGCGGAACATCGAGACCGAGTACGGCAACATCACCTGCCAGTTCGGATACGGCGCCAGTCCGATGGCGTTCGAGGGCGCGGTGTACATCCCGGTCCTGCGGCGCGAGCGGGCGTGGCGCGAGCCGCGAGAAGGCGAACCGTTCGATTCCTTCCTGCTGGCGGTCGACGGGGCCACCGGCAGGACGCTGTGGCGTCACGTGCGCACCAGTGACGCCCAGGACGAATCGCTCGATTCGTATGCGACGCCTATTCCATTCCGCAACGGGGACCGGACCGAGATCGTCCTGATCGGCGCCGACTACGTCACCAGTCACGATCCGGAGACGGGCGCGGAATTGTGGCGCTACGGCTACGCGACGGGCCGGAGGGATACGCGCTGGCGGTTGATCCCCTCGGTCGTCACGGGCGCCGGCATGGTCTTCGGCGTGCAGCCGCGAGGCGGCAACGACCTCTTTGCGATCCGCGCCGACGGGGCCGACGGCGTCCTCTCGCAGGACCGCATCGTCTGGACGTTCGACCGGATGACGCCGGACGTGCCGACGCCTCTGTTCTATCAGGGCCGGCTCTACGTGCTCGACGGGACGCGAAACGGAAAGGTCGTCACCTGCCTCGATCCGATGACCGGCCGAATCAAGTGGCACGGGCGGATCGGGGGCGGCGGACCCTGGCGCGCCTCGCTGACGGCTGCCGACGGCAAGCTCTACTGCATCAACGAGGACAGCGAAGCCATCGTCCTGGCCGCCGGAGACGAATTCAAGATCCTCCATCGCTTCGATATGAAGGACAAGCCGGTCCAGGCGTCGATCGCCATCGCCGACGGCCGTCTGTTCCTCCGCACCGCCAGCAAGCTGACGTGCGTCGGCAAGTAACGCTGCTGCGTCGGGACAGAAGAAAGGCCGTGCATCGGACAAACCGACGCACGGCCTCTGACTGCCTGCGGAGGACGTAGGGCTATTTCGATTCGACTACTTCCTTCTTGTCCTTCTCGGGCTCGGCCATTTGCTCGCCCTCGAAGTTCAGATGCTCCTCGTCCTGGACGTCGATCTTGATGAGGTTCTTGCCCTTGAACCGGCCGGCCAGTACCGCCTCGGACAGCGGGTCCTCGATGTAGTGCTCGATGGCCCGACGCAGCGGCCGGGCGCCGAACTCCGGATTGTAGCCTTTCTCGATCAGGAATTCCTTGGCCTGCGGGGTCAGGTCCAGGTGCAGTCCGTGCTCGGTGAGCCGTTTGAACACCTTGGACAGTTCGTACTCGACGATCGTCTGCAGGTCTTCCCGCGACAGCGGCTTGAAGACGATCATGTCGTCCACGCGGTTGAGGAACTCCGGACGGAAGTGACGCTCGACCTCCTTGTGCAGAACGTCCTTCATCTTCTCGTAATTCGACTCGGGCGTCTTCTTGCCGAAGCCGAAGCCCGACTGGTTCTTGATCAACTCGGCGCCGATGTTGCTCGTCATGATCAGGATGACGTTCTTGAAATCGATGCTTCGTCCGAAGCTGTCGGTCAGACGTCCTTCGTCCATGATCTGGAGCAGCATGTTGTAGACGTCGGGGTGCGCCTTTTCGATTTCGTCGAGCAGCAGCACGGAATACGGCCGACGCCGGATGCGTTCGGTGAGCTGGCCGCCTTCTTCGTAGCCGACGTATCCCGGAGGGGCGCCGACGAGCCGGCTGACGTTGTGCTTCTCCATGAACTCGCTCATATCGAGCCGGATCAGCGAGTTACGGTCGCTGAACAGGAACTCCGCCAGCGCCTGGGCCAGGAGCGTCTTGCCGACACCGCTGGGCCCGAGGAAGATGAAGCAGCCCATCGGCCGGTTCGGGTCCTTCATGCCGCTGCGGCTGCGACGCACCGCCTTGGCGACCGTCGTGATCGCTTCGTGCTGAGAGACCACCGTCTTGTGCAGTTCGGCTTCGAGCTCCAGCAGACGCTGCGTCTCTTTCTTCTCCAGGCGGGTCAGAGGCACACCCGTCATATTGCTGACGACCTCGGCGATGATCTCGGTATCGACCGCGCCGGTGGCGTCCTTGTTCTGCTCGTACCACTTCTTGTGGATCTGGGCCTTCTCTTCCAGAAGTTGCTGAGCCTCGTCGCGCAGTGAGGCGGCCCGCTCGTAGTCGGCGGCGCGGACGGCCTCGTCCTTTTCGCGCTGGAGTTTCTCGATCCGTTCCTCGACTTCGGTCAGGTCCGGCGGCGGCGTCATGTTCTTCAGACGCACGCGGGCCCCGGCCTCATCGACGACGTCGATGGCCTTGTCCGGCAGGCACCGGCCCGTGATGTAGCGGGTCGAAAGTTCGATCGCCTGGAACAGCGCCTCGTCGGTGAATCGGACCCTGTGGTGCGCCTCGTAGCGGTCCTGAAGGCCGCGGAGGATCTCGAGAGCCTCGTCCTTCGAGGGCGGTTCGACGATGATCGTCTGGAAGCGGCGCTCCAGCGCGCCGTCTTTTTCGATGTACTTGCGGTATTCGTCGAGCGTGGTGGCGCCGATGCACTGAACTTCGCCTCGGGCCAATGCCGGCTTGAGCACGTTGGAGGCGTCGATGGCGCCTTCAGCTCCGCCGGCGCCGACGAGGGTGTGCAGCTCATCGACGAACAAGATGACGTTGGCGGCGCGCCGGACCTCGTTGATAACCGCCTTGATGCGTTCTTCGAACTGACCGCGATACTTGGTCCCGGCCACCATCATCGCCAGGTCGAGCACGACGATCCTTTTATCCTTGAGGATCTCGGGGACCTGCTTGTTGATGATCTGCTGGCTGAGCCCTTCGACGATGGCGGTCTTGCCCACGCCGGCCTCACCGAGAAGGACGGGATTGTTCTTCGTTCGGCGGCAGAGGATTTGGATCAGCCGTTCGATTTCCCTCTTGCGTCCGATGACCGGATCGAGTTCGCCGTTGACGGCAAGCTGCGTGAGGTCCCGACCGAAACTGTCCAGCGCCGGGGTCTTGCTCTTGAGCTTGCGTCCGGCGGCGCCCGCTGGGCCCATCTTCAGACCCAGGTCGTTCGGCGCGTCTTCCACGCCGGCACCGAGAAGGTTCAACACTTCCTGACGGACATCCTCAAGCTTCAGACCCAGGTTCATCATCACCTGGGCCGCAATCCCCTCGCTCTCGCGAAGCAGGCCCAGAAGGATGTGCTCGGTCCCCACGTAATTGTGGTTGAGCGCCCGGGCTTCTTCGATCGCGTACTCGATGACCTTCTTGGCTCGCGGCGTCTGAGGCAGCTTGCCCATCGTGACCATGTCCGGGCCGCTCTTGACCAGCTTCTCCACCTCGAGACGCAGCTTCTTGATATCGACGTCGAGGTTCTTCAGGACCGTCGCGCCGACCCCGCTGCCTTCCTTGACCAAGCCCAGGAGGATATGCTCGGTCCCGATGTACTCGTGATTGAACCGCTGGGCCTCCTGATTGGCCAGGGCCATCACTTTCCTCGCCCGATCTGTAAAGCGCTCAAACATATTCGTCAAACCCGCTCCAAAGAATGTCCGTTTTCGTCCGGTTTCTGCGGCCTCGGAACCACCCCAGATTTCCTGTTCGGTACCAAGTTATCCCATGACCGAGGCGTTCTGTCAACTCGGCGGATTCGAGAAAGGTCCGCACAGCGAGCGTGTCCGCTTTCGCCGAGCCGAACACTGTAGGGCCATAGGTTATATGACGTCAAAGGCCTCCGTGTTCATCAGACCAGGGGACCAATCCCCCGGACAAGGTAGGTATCGGCAAAAAGCGCGAGGAACTTTCCCTTCGCATGAACGCAAAATGGCATCTTCGTTGGATTTGTGAACGGCGGCGGTGTCTGAAGATTTCCAGAATTTCCGCCCTGGCGTTACCGGTGAATGGCCGCCGAGCGGGGCCCCCATCGATCCGGCCGGTCGCGCGCCTGCCCCCATGCAGACTATTTGTCGTCGCGATTGCTCTCTTCGAGCAGCTTGCGCAGATAGGCGTTCTCGCGACGCGTCGCTTCGAGATCGAACGCCTGGTACTTGATGCAGACGCGCAGGTAGTCGAGCAGTTCCTGGAGCGTGTCGATACTCTTCTGGAGTTCCTTGCGATTGGCCTCCGCCTGCTTGGCAAGGTCCGCCAATTTCTTGTGATTCGGATCGGTGCTCTCGCCGAACTGCTTGACCAACTCGTTCAGCGCACCTTCCAGACTGGCCTCATCCATTGGGTCCTCCTCCAGTTGCTTTCACGTCGCTGTGCCGCCCCATGTTCATGGCCCTATTCTACCAGAACGGGCCGCTGGAAAGAAGCGCATTTGGAGCGGTTTTTGCCCCCATCTGTCGTATTGGCAGCCGGAAGGCGTGCGACGCATCCGTGTTTGTCGAGCGTAGGGTTTGCAGTCGATTTGCCGGTGGGTCGTTCCATGCCGATTGTGGGGGCGAAGCCGCTTTCTTTTTGCACGACGATACCGAATCCCTACCATGGACGTCTCAGTTTGTGGATGGTCCATCCGGTCCAATGCCGCGTTGTGGAAGATCGATGTGCAGTGAGAGAGCATTGTTGGACAAGGCCGCTCGGGGGTGCAGGGATTCCCTGCGCCGGATTTATGAGACGCACAAGGACCATCTGCTGACGCTGGCCCGAGGGCTTTGCGGCGACCGAAGCATGGCCGAAGACATCGTGCACGATGTCTTCGTGGTGTTCGCCAGGGGGCTGCCTGGGCTGCGTGTGAAGACGAGTCTCAAGGGCTACCTGAGCGTCAGCGTGTGCAACCGGGTGCGCGACCTGGCCCGCGCCGAGATGCGACGGCGTCGCGATCCGGGCCGTGTCGATCCCGGCTGGGCCGACGCGGCCGCCCCGGACGCCCATGCGGCGGACGCCGAACTGACCGATCGCCTGCGTGCGGCTCTGGAGCACGTGCCCCTCGATCAACGGGAGGTCCTGCTGTTGCGTGCCCAGGCGGGGCTGAGCTTCGAAGAGATCGCGCGGCACCAAGGGATCTCCTCCAACACCGCACGTGGACGGTATCGATACGGAATCGACAAGCTGCGGTCGCTGCTGAATAGCGAGTGCGAACGATGAGACCGGAAGGGCAACACATAGAGCAGCTTCTCGCAGGCTTGCGGGACCACGCCTCGGCGGCCTTCGACGAGCGGACGCTGCGGGATATGTTCGCGGCCCTGGAAACCTCTACAGGCGGATTCCCTGCCCGTCGCTGGCAGGATATTGGCAGAGCGATCATGAACAGTCGAATCACGAAATTGGCGGCCGCAGCGGTGCTGATACTGGCCGTCCTGCTGCTGGCGCGCCACCTGACCGGCCGCGAATCGACCGTCGCGCCGGCAGGCAGAGACCATACCGTCGCACAGGAACCCCACAGTCCAGATGCTCCGTCCTTCCCTGAGACCGTTGGCCAGCGAGTAGAGGAGCGCCTGGCCCAGGAATTGGCCATCGCCCAGGAACTCTTCGCCCAGACGGACGTGAAGGG
>JAAYBA010000192.1 GCA_012719085.1 Planctomycetota bacterium | reverse complement strand
TGAGAAGATCGTGCGGAAGGCCTTGGCCGATGGGACGCGCGGGCAAGGTCGTGGATTCGTGCTGATGCCGTCGGCGTGCCCCTATGGCCGGACGGTCAGCACGCGGACCTTGAGAAACTACCAAACGATGGTTCGTTGCATCGCGGATTTCTGACGCGGACAATCACCAGGTGACGGGAGGACACAAATGAACCGAGGACCCATTCTTGTACTGATCGCCGTCTCTCTTCTGTCTTCCGTCGCTGGTGTGGCAACGGGCGGCCCGGCACGAACCAAGATCGCCGGCGACACGGTCACGCTGGAGAACGACACCCTGGCCGTCACATGGGAGATCGGACAGAGGAGGCTGCGCCCGCTGGTGATCCGAGACAAGCTCTCGAACCGCGTCATCGAGACCATCGGAGAAGCGTTCGCCATAACCCTGTCGAATGGACACAGCATCAAGGCCTCGCAGCTTGAGATGGTCGAGGCGCCGCGGATTCGGAACCTGCCGGCCCATCCCGACGCTCCCAGACTGGCCGACCGCCTGGCCGGACAGTCCGTAACGGCACGGTTTCGAGACACCGAGAATGGACCGTACATCCAATGGCAGGCCGTGCTCCGAGATGGCACGCACTACATTCGGAACTCCCTGTCCCTGCGTACCCTCCGCGAATCTCCCCCCATAAAGAGCATCACGCTGGTCGATCTGGTTTCCCCCAACGCCCATGTGGCCGGCACGGTGGCTGGTTCGCCGGTCGTGGCCGAGGGCATGTTCTTCGCCTACGAGCATCCGAATTCTGCGAGCGTCGTTCGTGCCGACAATGTGATGAGGCACGTGACATGCAGTCTTACGCGCAACATGCCATTGGACTCGGATCGACCGCTGATCCAGTCGTCTGTCATCGGCGTCGTTCCGCCCGGACAACTGCGGCGGGCCTACAGGCAATACATCGAACTGGAGCGCCCGCGACCCTACCGGCCCTTCCTGCACTATAACTCCTGGTACGATATCGCCTGGGCCGACCGGAAGATGGACGAGCGGCAATGCCAGGATGTGATCGAGCAATTCGGTCAGGAGCTGACGCAGAAGCGCGGTGTCAATCTCGATTCGTTTGTCTTCGACGACGGATGGGACGACAACAAGACGCTGTGGGGCTTTCACGAAGGTTTTCCTCGCGGGTTCGGTCCGCTCGTGTCACCAGCAAAGAAGCATGACTCGGCGATCGGTGTCTGGCTGTCTCCCTGGGGCGGCTATGGGCAGGCCAAAGAGGAACGGATGAAGTACGGCCAGTCACAGGGCTTTGAGACCAATCGCCATGGATTCTCGCTGGCCGGACCAAAGTACTACGCACGCTTTCGCGACGTGTGCGCGCAGATGATCGAAGAGTACGACGTCAACTACTTCAAATTCGACGGGGTGGGAATCGGCAACGACCGTGACGGCGCCGACGCGGAGTTCCTGCCCGACATCGAGGGACTGCTGAGACTCTGCACCGAGTTGCGGGCGTTGCGGCCGGATGTGTACCTGAGCATCACCACCGGCACGTGGCCGTCGCCGCACTGGCTGCTCTACGGCGATTCCATCTGGCGCAACGGACTCGATTGCGGCTTCCACGGCGCCGGCACGATGCGCCAGCGCTGGATCACCTATCGCGACATGGTCACGTATCGCATGATCGTCCAGCGCGCGCCGCTGTATCCGCTCAACTCCCTGATGGTCCAGGGCATGTGTTACGCCCAACTCGGCACCGCGACGCAGATGGCCAGCGATCTGGGCGATCTGGTGGATGAAATTCGCATGCTGTTCGGCTCGGGAACACAGCTCCAGGAGCTGTACGTCACGCCCGCGATGATGACGCCGGCGATGTGGGACGCATTGGCCGAAGCCGCCGCCTGGTCACGTCGCAACGCCGACGTGCTGGTGGACGTGCACTGGATCGGCGGCGACCCCGGCAACGCCGAGGCATATGGTTACGCTTCGTGGTCGCCTCACAAGGGCATTCTCGTGCTGCGTAACCCGGGCGAGACAAAGACCCGTTTCGACGTGGATGTCCAGACGGCGTTCGAACTACCGGCCGGGGCCTCTGCATGTTACCGGCTGAAGCAACCTTGGAAGACCATCGAGGATTCGACCGAGATCACGCTGGAGGCGGGTCGGCCACATACGTTCACCTTGGAGCCGTTTGCAGCGCTCGTCTTCGAGGCATTGCCTGTAAAGTAGAGCCGCTCGTCACACGCGATAGGCGTCGGGGGTGAGTTCCAGGGTCTGTCTATTCTCGATAGCCTCGACAATCTTCAGCGCGGTGGCCGTTCCGGCGTAGGCGGTTTCTCCGGAGCAGTTCAGTTGCGCGCGACCTCGGATCGCGTCGAAGAAGTTCGCCAGGTGCGGCTGGTGGTACGGGACATCCAGCAGGATGGGGATTTCGTATCTGGCCGGCGGTGTCGTCTCCTGCACGTCGATACTCGCGGGACTCGGCAGCGTCTTGTCCTCGCCGCCGGGCTCGCTCAGCAGACCCAGTCGGACCCACTTGCGCCAGTCCGGCGCCTCGGGGTCGCGGTAGACTCCGCCGCGACTGGCCGATTCGGACAGCTCCAACGTCCCCTGATCGCCCATGAAGACTTCGACATGCCCGCCGTAGCCGTTGGTGCAGAGGGTTTCGTACGAGACGGCGACAAGGCCTTTGTCCGTCTCGTATTCCAATATGGCCATCGCTGTGTCCGGCCATTCGTGCGTCTTCGGATCGTAATAATACGTGCCTCCCCGTGCGGTGATCGTCCTGGGCGGCCCGCCCAGGAACCAGTTGATCACATCGATCTGGTGGACACCGAAATCAACGGACGGGCCGGAGCCCAGAGCCCTGTACCACATCCAATTCCTGAACTGGTGCATGGAGCTGTAGCCGCACCTGGCCAGCGTCGCTTCGTCGAGGGCCCATCGCCTCGCCCATCCCCGATCCGTACGGGCGGGATGGTGCCACTGCCCGTTGACGGCGGTCAGGCGGCCCAGGAGATTGGCGGCCTCCAGCAACTGCGTCTGCCCGTGGCGATATCGTGGATTGCTTCGCCGCTGCTGGCCGATCTGGAGGAGCTTGCCGGCCTGGCGCGCGGCCTGGACCATTCGGCGGGCACCCGCGATCGTGTTGGACATCGGCGCCTCGCAGTAGACGTGGAGACCGGCCTCCAAGGAGGCCACCGTCTGCTCGGCATGACAGAAGTCGGGCGTGGCGATCAACACGGCATCGAGGTCCTTTTCGTTGTCGAGCATCTCGCGGCAGTCCACGTAGCTGTGGACCTCGTGGCCATAGCGGCCCAGCAGACCGACGGCACGTTTGAGATTCAGGTCCTCCCATACATCGCAGACCGCTGTGACGCGAATGCCGGCTTCAGTGCCCATCTTGAGACAGATGTTCAGCAGGACTTCCCCCTGGGCGCCGGCCCCGATCAGCGCGACGTGGACATCGTTGCCATTGGCACTGCCCGCCGGAGCGGCAACGGACGACGAAACGACCAGGCCCGCACCGGCCGCCGCCGTGGAACGAAGGAAACTGCGTCTGTTCATAGAGGGAACTCCCGCCTGGCACAGCCTGCGCCCATTTCGGAAACACGGCGTCGTGCAGGTTCAAGCACACCAGGGCCGCGCGCGATTACGGACCTCGTCCATCGCCAGGATCCGGTTGGCGATGATCGCGTTCTCAATGACCTGGAAGTCGAACATGCCCACGGCCAGAAAATCGGCACCGCCCTTGAAGCAAAACTTGAAGGCCGATTCGGGGTGAATGGCGCCGGCGGCCAGGGTCTTGAAGGCGATCCAGGGTTTATTCTTACCCGCCATCAAAGCCTCGGTCTTGTCCGGAAACAGGTCGTAGATGTTGTCGTGGTACTCGTTGTGGTCGTTGGAGCGATCCGAATCGACCGACCAATGTTTGCGGCTCTCCCGCGGGTGGGCCGACCAGTAGTTGTCGTGATGGAACGTCTTGAAATAGTAGTCCGGATCGATGCCGTATTCGTCGCCAATCTCGATGACCTTGACATCGTGACATCCCAGCCCGGCCGGATAGCCCTGCTCTTTGATATACTCGACCGCCTTGACGATGACCTCGATCATCTCGGGCTTGCCCTGCTTCATCGCGTGTTCGGTGAAGCCTCCCTGAGTATACATCGTCGTGGCGCCCTCGTCGATACTGCGGTCGATGACCTCCTTCATACCGCCCCAGGTGGGGTTGTCCAGACGCGACCAATCGTCGCGCACACCGACCACAGTTTGCAGCTCGCCGCCCCGCTCGCGTTTGTACTTGTTGATGATCCCAAGCTGGGACGGGTCGGGCGAGATCGTATCGATCCCGTATTCCTCCATCAGTTCGAGCGTATCGAACTGCTTCTCCTCGGTCAGGTAATGGGCGGCCAGAGTGGAAACGTAGAGCAGGTCACGGTTGTGGCACCACCCGCTGATCACGTTGCCGCCGGCGATGATCCGGCTCATCTGGAGATTCCCGATTCTTCCAGTGGGAATCTTGGGCTCGTTCTGCGTCGTCTTCTTCAGCTCTCGCGTCCTGCTGCCGTTGTCCTGTACGGCCGCCAGCAGGTTCTTCTCCTCGAAGCTGCGAATGCCGGCATATGCGGCCCCTGCAGCGATCGATTGGCCCAGAAAGCTCCGTCGGTCGATTCTGCACGCCATGTTGCGACGCTCCTTATTGCGCTGTCCACAATGCGGTCACGCCCACACGAACCTCCGCGCTCGACATCAAAGCCACGAGATCATGGTAGCCGAAGGAGACGCTGGAATCAAGGGGGGGGTGCGTGGGAGATCCAGCCCGGATGGCAGCAAAGGCACCTACGGCATCCAATACAACAGAGCCGCGTAGGCATCGACCACGCCCCAGCCATACTCCGGGTCCCAGCCGAGCGGCCCCACATCCCGCGCCGTGCCTTCGATCGCGGCACGGACAGCGTCCGGGTCCGTCACGCCCTGGGAGACCAGAAGCGCCGCGATCCCGCTGACGTGCGGCGCCGCCGAGGAGGTGCCCTGAAAAAAGTAGTAGTTGAACGTACTTGGATCGACCGTGAAGGTTTGCTGGATGATGCCGTCCGGGTAGCCGTCGCGGTTCTGATCGACCCGCAGGTCGCCCCCGGGCGCGACGACGTCCAGATGGGGGCCGGTGCTGGAGTAATACGCCCTGGTGTCATCGTATCGGACGGCGCCGACGGCGATGCAGTAGTCGTTATGCACTGCCGGATAGGACGGCAGGTTGCCGTCCGCAAACCCGTTGCCGGCAGAACAGACGATGGTCACCCCCCTGCCATAGGCGAAAGCCAGGGCCTGCTCTACCGCGCGGGAACGATCGGGGCTGCCAAAGCTCATGTTGATCACATGCGCGCCGTTCTCGGCCGCGTGATAGACGCCGCGAGCAATGTTGAACGAATCGCCCACCCCTTGGTTGTCGAGCACTTTGATCGGCATGATCGAACAGCCAAAGGCGATGCCCGCGACCCCGCGTGCGTTTTCCGTGCTCTGCGCGATGGTCCCGGTAACGTGCGTTCCGTGCCCCTGATCGTCATTGGGATGGGCATCATCGTTGACAAAATCGTAGCCGGCCACGAACGACGTCTGCGCCAGGTCGGGCGCTTGCCGAAAACGGCCGTGGTCCTCGTAGGCAACCCCCGTGTCGAGAACCGCCACGATCACGTTGGGATCGCCCATCTCGATGTCCCAAGCAGCCTCCATGTTGATCCCGCCGCTCACCTCGTTCTGGAGGTTCCACTGGTAGGGAGCATAAAATGGATCGTCGGGCACGAAATAGAGGCTCGCGTAGAGGTTCAACTCGGCATACTCTACGACATCTTCCATTTCGAGAAGCCAGACGACTCGCTCGGGCATCTCGCCCGGAGGAATGCCCACTCGATGAAACATGCCAGGTTCGCAGGTCTGCAGTACGAAACAGCCGTACCGGCCAAGAATCGAGTCTCTGTCCTCCTCGACAACGTCTCCGGAGAACTTGACGATGACGTTTTCCGGACAGTGCCGAGGCAGCGGATCCAGAATTTGGTTGCCGCCTGATCGGCGGCCTCCAGCGGCTTGCATCATTGCGACAGGAGCGTTGCTCCTTTGTGCCCACGCCCCCGACCCACAGATCGGTGAAGACAAGACGACAATGGCGACCACGCAGAACCGTCTAAACATGCCATCACCCCTTTCACAGGCTTTGGTCCCTTGAAGGCACCTACGAGTTGTGGCAGGCGGCGGTTCACCCTCGTTTCCCGCGGAACGGGAGATGGTGTCTCTCACACCCCATCACAACGCCGGCCGGTCTCCGACAAGGGAAGCTTGCCTGCGGTGGGGATTGACCTATAATGGTCGAGACGGCATGTACGGCATAGTCAACGAGTTAGGGAACGCAATGGATTTATCGATCGTCATACCGGCCTATGAAGAAAGCAGGAAGATCGCCCGTGACATTGAGGCCGCCGCCCAGTTTCTCAAGGGCAACGCTCTCGCCGGCGAGATCATCGTGGTCGACGACAGCAGCCTGGACAATACGGCGGAGGTCGCGAGGAAGGTGAGCGTCCCCTCGGAGGTCCGTCTCGACGTCCTGCGCTACGAGTCGCATCGCGGCAAAGGCTGTGCCGTCCGCACGGGGATGACAGCCACGACGGGCCGGTACGTCATGTTCGCCGACTGCGGCTTGTGCATCCCCTATGGAAACGTCCTTCAAGGGCTGGAAATGCTCCAAAAGGACCAGTGCGACATCGCACACGGCTCCAGACGACTGATTACCAGCGATATCCTTCGCGATCAGCCGTGGCACCGCCGTCTGTTCTCGCGCACGTTCAAGGCCGTGGTCCGAACCCTGCTGGGCGTCCCCAGGCAACTGAGCGACACGCAGTGTGGCTTCAAAGTGTACAAGGGCGACGTGGCCAGAACCCTGTACGCACAATGCGTCACGGATGGGTTCATGTTCGACATCGAGATCATCCTGCGCGCGATCCGCCAAGGGTACCGTATCGGCGAGTTTCCCGTCGAATGGGCCTGCGACCTCGACAGCCGACTATCCGTCACGCGGACGCCCTGGCCGGTGCTGGCCGAACTGCTCGAACTCAGACGTGCCCTGTCACAGAACAACCCAGAAGTCCAACAGGACGGTGCCAAACCACACCCGGAGGCATCGCACTAATCAACCAGTTCCCCCTCTCGCCAGGAACCGGCTGCAACGATCCGTTCACCTCGATGGCCGTCGGAATCGGGCGGAACGATGAGCAAAGCGGCGACTCCCAGGTGGCTCGCACAATACTGCCGCACCTCGGTGACAGACATCACCATGAAGGCCGTCGAGAGGGCGTCGCCCGTAGCCGCATCGGGCGC